>JAEXGX010000443.1 GCA_023450535.1 Pseudomonadota bacterium
ATGCTTCCCTGCCCATGACATAGGCTTCCCGCATGGCCGGTTTACCGGTAATTTCACCGGCTTCATAGACTCCCTTGCCATAAATGACGCCGCCCTCGACGGAGCCCTCAAGACATTTGGCAATACCGCGAAAACATTCGAGCGTACAGTCCATGACCGTGTCGCTGTCCTCAGCGGCGGTCATGATGTAGTAGAACTTTTTGTTCTTGATGGTCAGCCATTGGGCCACAGTGCGGTCGATAAGAGCTTTCATCTGTGCGTCGATGGAATAGAAATACACGGGACTGGCCATGACGATCACATCGGCGGCATTCATCTGAACGAGAATAGAGGCCATATCGTCCTTGATGGCGCAGACGCCGCCGCTTTTCTTGCAGTGATAACAAGCCAGGCAGTAGCCGATTTTCTTGTCGCGCAGGAAAATCGTTTCCACATGGTGGCCGCTTTCCTGTGCGCCACGCGCAAATTCATGGCACAGCGCGGCGGAATTGCCGTTTTTACGCGGGCTTCCGGCCAGAATAAGAATTTTTTTGCTCATGATTCCTCTTTGTTTTATCGTCAGCTATTTCAGCCTGTTTCAAATACAGAAGGCGCTATCCAAGAGAAACGACTTCGTATCGCCGACTGCCAAGCCCCAATTCATTGGCGGCTTCCACGGTATGGATTCCATGAAGAGCATCCATACGCTTCACCAGAGCCGCCTTTCCCGGATCGGGAGAATGCACTACGGCGTCATAGCAGGCCTGATCCAGCGCCACCGGATCGGCGGAAGCGAAAATACCGATGTCGGCCATTTCAGGATCATGGGGATGCGAATCGCAGTCGCAGTCAATGGAGAGCTTGTTGGCCACATTGATGTACAGGATATTTTCCTTTCCCTTGTAATCAATAACAGCCTTGCAGGCATCGGCCATGGACTCCAGAAAATGATCCTGTTCCGGGAGGTTGCTGAAAAGTCTGGTATGGTCGGTGGTCACGGCGGCTGTATGGATGTTGGTTTTTCCCCGGGTGGAGGCAATGCCGATGCTCATGTTTTTCAGCGCTCCTCCGAAACCGCCCATGGCATGTCCCTTGAAATGCGAAAGGATGAGCACCGAAGCATAGTTTTCCAAGTGTTTGCCGACGATGTTTTCCTTCAGATGGAAGCCGTTGTTCACGGGAATGGCCATATCGCCGGATTCGTCCATGATGTCGCAGGGGGCGACGGCCTTAAAGCCGTGGTCCTCAATGGCCTGCCAGTGATCCCTGGGGTTCAGCCGCTTGCCGTTGTACGCGGTGCAGCATTCCACGATGGTTCCGTTCAGCTTGTTGACCAGAGGCGCGATGAGAGCCGGTTGCAGGAAATTATGCCCGCCGGGTTCGCCTGTGGAAATCTTCACCGCGATCTTGTCCTTCAGAGGATGCCCCAGGGCTTCATATACCCTGACCAGGCTTTCCGGTGTAATGGCGCTGGTGAAATAGACCTTTGCCGTTTCCCCCGCCCCGGTCGTCGGTGCGGCCTGCGCCTTGCTCCAGTCGGAGGGCACGCCGTTGAGAGCGACGCCTCCCATGCCCAGAGCACCGGCTTTCAGGAATGTCCTCCGGGAAAGATGTCTTTGGCCGCTCATAGTTGCCTCCTTGAGCTATACGAATCGTGTTACGCCGCTCTTCAGTCCAGCCCCTTTTCGTGAAGCCACGCGGACAGGAGATCGGCTATTTCGATGTTGTTCAAATCGGAGAAGGGGAAATGCGTATTGCCCCTGATGCCGATTTCGGGCAAATGCACCACGGTGACGTCGCCACCTCTGCGGTTGACCGCTTCGGCCCACAGCCTGGCCATGTGCAGGCGCGTGCGCCAGTGATCGGGGCCGGGGAATTCACTGCTCTTTTCGGGAATAAAGTCGCCGTAATACATGACGATGGGCATTTTGGTGAACTTCATGACCAGAGCTGATCGTCGGTTGTCGCCGGAATGGTCACCGACTGCGTACTGCGCCCGGCGTCGCCGCGACGGGGCTGATCCACACTGCGGCTATCGCATCCCCGGAGATGAGGACAGCGGTCGAAAGCAGAGCCGACAGCAGAACTCTTTTCATGGTCATAGCTCTCCTCTTTTTAGAATCTGAAGGTTTTTACGTTACATCGGCTCGCCTGGAAAAACCGTTTGACGCTTCGGTCCATTTCCCGCCTGGACTTAATGTGGAATTAACTCTTTTTCGTAGCACGGAGGAGATACAATTCTCTCTGATGCTTGCCTGATTCTCTCTCAATAACGTTTTTTTCCTCCACGTATGTCGGTCAGAAAGCGGAGATGCCCGCTTTGGCGAAGGAGTCCGTCCGCAGCAGAATGCCGGTGCAGCACGGGATGTTTTCTTGGCAGGAAGGGGAGCAGCCGACCAGAGAACAGGTGGAAGAAGTCGTAGATATGTTCCTTGAAAAAAGGGGATTGAGCGGCCGCCAGACCGTGTACGGACTGCACTACGATACGGACAATGACCACCTGCATGTCGCGGCCAGCAGGATGAATCCGGAAACCGAAAAAGTGGCCTTGCCGTTCAATGGCCTGCACATCCGGGAAGCGCATAAAGCTCTTGCGCTCATTGAGCATAAACAGGGTTGGGGCAGCGAGGCAAAAGCCCTGTACGCGGTCTTGGAAAACGGAGAACTGGCGCGGCGACGAATACGCCGGGAGAGACAGCCGGAACCGCCAGCCCGGGATTTTGAGCGTTCCACCGGCGAAAAATCCACGCAGAGAATCGTTCAGGAACGTGGACACGGCATCATAAACAATGCGCAATCG
>JAEXGX010000209.1 GCA_023450535.1 Pseudomonadota bacterium
GAGCTATGGGACGCCTGCCCGTCCTGGGTTCGACATAGGTGTACAGGGCGTCGATGATTTCACGCTGTACCTTGTAATAGTCTTCCGGCTCGACGATGCCTCCGGGATAGCGCCCCTTGAGGTTGACATAGATGAAGCAGGAGCGCTGGGGGAACGCCTTGGATTTTTCAATGATCGGTTCGGCCAGAGCCTTGCGGGCCGCTGCGGCCTGTTCCGGCGAGAGGTTTTTCAGCGCCGTCTTCATGGCTTCGCTGGGCTCGGCGTTTTCGTCCACCACCATGAGTCCCGCATCGATCAGGGCTTCGGTGGGATTGAAGGTGGTGCCGTCCGCCTTGGAGCCGTGATCGGACACCAGAATGACCAGAGTGTCGTCGCCCACTTCCTCCAGCAGCTTGCCGAGCATGGCGTCGGTGGAGCGGTACAGGCGGCGATGGAATTCCCAGGCGTGTTCGTTGGCTTCCTTTGAGGAGCAGGTGGCCGGGTCAAGTTCCGTCATCAGATAATGGTACACGGAGTCTGTGGGGTGGGTGTGGAAGAAGCACAGCGTCCAGTCGTTATTGTCCATCAGGTTGACCAGTGCTTCGCCCAGCCATTTATTGTGCATCTCAATAAGTTGGGAGAACATTTCGTCGTCGTACCAGCCCATCATGCGCAGGAGAAATCCCGCCTTGGTGGTGGGCACGGCCTCAATGTCGCGCAGGGGCTTTGCCGCTTCAGGCGGGAAGCACCACAAATCGCCATCGGTGTTCAGCATCTGGGTAAGGTAGAAGTCAAAATCCGATCCGTCATCTGACAGGTTGAGAATCCTGCCGAGAAATGCGACTTCCTTCATTGAACCGTCTTCCAGCTCAATGTCGGTGAACACGCGGCCGGACCATTCACCCAGTTTCAGGGTGAAGAAGGCGTCCTTCATGTCGCGGGAGCGGGAAAGGGTCACGGTGTCGTAGCCGTTGTTTCCCAGCTCGCGCACCAGCCAGTACCAGGTGGGCCGCTTGATGCGGAAGGGGCTTTTTTCAAAGGTCAGTTCAAATTCAAATTCCAGCGGGTCGTCGCCCATGCCTTCTGATTCAGGCACGTTTTTCCAGTTCCCGGCGGGGAGGAGATCGCCCTGGATGCCGCCGGGATGAAAACGGGAAGAGCAGATGAGGTCGTCGCAGAAAAGTTGCCCGCCGGAGTAGGGGGCGCCAAGCTTCATGGCGGTTTCATTGTCTTGAATAGTGCCGCAGGAAAGTCCCGCTCCGCCGAGGATGATGGAGTTTTTGAAACGCTTGTGCAGACCGTAGGAAGTGGGCCAGTTCACGACGATGGATTTTTTTCCCGCCCGTTCGGCTGCCTCCCAGACGGTTTCCGCAGTGATGCGTTCACCGCTGAAGTTCATTTCCGTATTGGCTGCATTGGGCGAGGTACCCGGAATATGCCGCCAGTAGTCGGTGATCTGGTGCGTGATGGGGTAACAGCCCGTGGCGATGGTGGCCCAGTTCGGAGGCGTGATGGTGGGCATGGGGCAGAGGCTGTTCAGGCTCTTGACCCCGTTTTCAAAGACTTTCTTGAAGTTGGGGCAGATGCCTTCCGCGATATGCTGGTCGATGAGCTTGCGCACCGCGCCGTCAATGCCGACGACAAGAACACGTTTCGCGCGTTTCATAGAGGGATCTCCTTGTGTTTGAATGGACTGCAAGGAGAAAAGCAAGAAAGATGCCATTGTTATAAGTTCAGCAATCACAAGATATTATGTTTTTCGGGTTGACGAAGGGATGGTTACAGCGTGATATTTGGCCGCATTATAATATGTAACGTCAAATATAACGGGATATGGTCATGAAGACGTTTCTTACTCCACCCGGGGAGGCGCCCCGCAAGGGCTGTGCCGCGGTCGGGAAACTGCTGCGCGAGAAGGCGGGGTGCTGCGCCGATGTTCCCGCTCTGATGGAAGACGTGGGCGAGGATTTTCGCAAAATTCTGCCCTTTGATCACATCATCTATATGGAGCCGGGCGACGGTTCGTCCCGTATCTATCATATCTGGCCACCCTACAGGGGAAATACCCTATTGAACTGGCCCCGGCTCCGGGAATCGGATGCCGTGCTCCTGAATTCTTACCATGATACATTGCTCAGAATCTGCGCGCACGGAGATTACGCCACTACGACCATTTCCGTACTTCAGAAATATATGAAGGAAGCCTATTCTGAAGATTTTTCCCTGTTGTTTATCCGCAAGGTCATTCAGGAGCGTTTTATCGGGTTGGTAGGCTTTATTTCCTTCAGGCAGAACGCCTATGACGAGACGGACGCTGCCACGGTGTTTGCCTTGCTGGGCAGTTTTATCTTCATGTGGGAGAAGTTTTGCCGGGGTATGCAGGATGCTCATGTTCCCGGACACAATGCTGATTTTTTCAGTTTGATCAATCTGCCGGGCATGCAGAAGGTGCTGAAGCTGATCAACCGGGTAAGCCGCGAGGATATTCCTGTGCTCTTGCTGGGTGAGACAGGCACGGGCAAGGAAGGGGTGGCGAACCTTATCTATCGCAGCTCCGGGCGCGCGTTGCGCCCCTTCATCAAAATCAACTGCGGCGGCATTCCCCTTTCTCTGCTGGAATCCAAACTTTTCGGCTACCAGAAGGGAGCGTTCACCGGCGCGGTCAGGGACACGCCGGGCTGTTTCGAGCTGGCGGATACCGGGGTACTGTTGCTGGACGAACTGGGAGAACTGCCGCTTTCCGCTCAGGCGCATTTGTTGCGTGTGTTGCAGGAGAAAGTGATAGAG
>JAEXGX010000076.1 GCA_023450535.1 Pseudomonadota bacterium
TCTGAAGTGTCGCCGGGAAGCGCCCCGGCAATGCCTGTGCCTTCCGGTTTCATCCCTGCCGTCGCGTGCTTTCCCGCCCTTTCGGGCTTGCGGCTTGCCGAGCTCGGTACCTGCGAAACCTGTCGCACGACGCATATATCTTCCAGCGGGCAAGAGCCGCGCCTTGAGAAAACAGAAGCGTCGTTTGACCGGTATATTATTTCCTATTGGAAATACAATGTCAATATTTATTACTTTTATGATGAACACAAGTGTAAAAAAAAGACCGCCTCTGACCTGCCTCTGTCAAACAGACAGACGAACATGGCTGAAGGACGGCCTTTGCCCCATCCGGGGCAGGGCCTGTATTTACCAGGAACTGTCTCTAAAATTTAACTGACTACAGTACGCGCGAAAACATGTACGACAGAGAAGGGCGGAAAAAACACCGCAGGCATGGAACGGGGCCTCCGCCTTATCCCACTCTGCCCTTGAGCACTAATGGCAGGCCGCAGGCGCAAAACGCCACATTGCAACAGGCGGCGGCAAGAATCTGATTCGCTTCACCCTGCAAATCCCGAAAGCGCCTGCCCATCGCCGTGGTCGGCACAAGTCCCATACCGACCTCATCGCTTACCAGTACCGTCGGCAACGGCGCATGTTCCAGACAACGCGCCAGGCTGTGCACCCGTTCCAGCACCGCATCATCATCCCGCCCGTCCAACAAACCGGCAAGCCACATGCCTACACTGTCGAACACGGCCACACGGCAATCTTCAGCGGCCTGAAATAATGACTCCTCCGCCGCAAGCAGGGGGCCGCTCCCGTCTTCGCAGGCCAGCAGCGTACGCCAGTCCGGCCCGCGTTCAGCCTGATGGCGGGCAATACGCATCTGCATTTCCGGGTCATTCCATTCTTTTTTTACAGGATCTGTCATAACCGGAGACCGGGCTGTAGCCACATAGGCACGGGGGCCAGGGCGGCGCAAAGCCCAGTTCATGGCCACGGCGCTCTTGCCGCTGCGGCATCCCCCTACAACCAGAAACGTTTCCATTATTTTTCCGCCGCTTCGGCCTCAAAACGCTTCGCCATCCGGCCCAGCAGATCAGCGGCAACAGCGGCGGAATCCGGGCCGGAATCACGGCGTTCCACCCATTGCGCGAGATACAGCAAGGTGGCGTCGTCCGGGGCGTTGCCGCCAGCCTTACGGCGGATTTCCGCCGTAAGAGAGCGTTCGGCGCGCGTCCGCGCCGAAGTCGCTTTCTGTATCCGCTGTGAGGTCTTTTCCATCCGCGCCCGCAGTTCGTCCGCGCGCGCAGAATCCCCCTGCTTGATAGCGCTTTCATACGAGCGCACCAGACTGGCCAGATCCTTTCGGGCCTGTCCGATTTGCTGATCAGCCTTACGCAGTTCACCAACCCTGGCGTCAAGATCCGGGGTTTCCGCCACGCCGCGCAACCCGGCATCCAGTTGGCGGAACTGACCGGCATACGCACGAAACATGTCCGCCGTCTGCCCCGCGTTCAGGCCGCCCTTGCTTCGTTTCGCGGCTGCGTCCCGCATGGCCAGCACAAAGGACTCATCGTACATGCGATACAACGCTTCCAGCATGCCCGGCGACCAGGCGTGATTGAGCACGAAGGCCCGGCCGCTGGTAGAATCCCCTCCTACATAGCGCAAACCGCTCATGCTCTGCCCGAATGCCGTATTAGCGGCGGACAGAGAAGCGGAAATGCGTCCCTTTCCGCCTTTTTTTGCGGCAGGCGTATAGTGATCGGCCATCCATCGGGCCAGACTGCGCACGAAGCGCGGCGTGATCACGCTGTCGCCGCCCTCTGCGGCTTCCGCCGCCAGGCTTCCGACTGCACCGTCCATTCCCGCCTCATCAGTATTCAGGCCATCCAGAGTGCCGCCCAGACTCATTCCCCGGGACGGCATACCCTCTGGATCGTTCCCGGCAGACCGCCCTTTGTCATTCATGGCTGCTTCCACTGCCGCAATGCGGCGTTCCTGCTCAGAAAGCGGATCTCGTGCGGCAGCCGCTGAAGTTCCCTGCCCCCCTGTCCGGCCGTCATGAGTTTCCGTGACCAGCACGGGAGATCTCACGCCCGCCGGAGGTTCCACAATATTGCCGGAATCCGTCTTCTTCTGCGCCCGGAAAGACTGCGCGCCATTGCGCCCTGCCTCGTTTTCCCTGCCTGTGGGAGCAATGGCGGGAGAAACGCCGGGGGACACGGAAGAAGGCGACAGGGTGGAAGAGGAAAGCTCTGCCTCAGAAGAAAGCTTTCCCGGTTCCACAGAGCTTCCGGAAACAGTGTCGCTCTTATTCCCCGCTCCGGCCCCTGTCACGGTCTCCGGCATGGCAGACCCAAGAACCTTACCATTTACCGCATAATTTTCCGCAGTAGCTTCCGGAACAGCCCTCATGACGCCGGACGATTCCGTTCCGCCGGAAATTTGTCCTGTTCCGTCGTTATCCGCCGTTGCAGAGCTGCCCGAGGATTGCTGTCCGCCCGAGAAGGGAAGCTTTGCGGACAGCGATTCGGAAGATATGGGGCCGTCTCTCTGTGTAAGCATGTACCAGGCCCCTCCTCCACACAGTCCAAGCAAGATAATAATGATCACAGGGGTGAAGGAAGACTTCTTCCTGGTCGCCATTTCCAATTTCTGAGGGGGCTGCTGCGGCATATATACACTCCTTGCCCTGGCGGAACGGGGCGAAATACCTCATATCTCAATAAACTCCAGACTATTCCTACTCTATTCCCCTTCACCTGTGAAGTCCCGCTTGGCGCTAAAATACCGTCCCGGGCGAATTCACGGCCGGGCGCGCACTTGCGCGATCTGGCCGGACAGGATAGCAAAAGTCTAACATTCCCGCACGGGAACGAATCTTTTTCCGGAACCAAGGATCTTGTATGAAATGCCGTCGCTGCAAAGCTACCGCCGTGGTCGCCCTGCCCAGTCACAACAGCGCCTTCTGCGCGGACTGTTTTCTTGAATTCTTCTCCCGCCAAGTTCAGAAAGGCATTGAGTCACACCAGCTCATGACGCCGGAAGACCGTGTTCTGGTCGCCCTTTCCGGCGGCAAGGACTCGCTGGCACTGATGCTCATCCTCGGCCAGTTGGGTTACAACGTCACCGGCCTGCATATTGACCTCGCCATTCCCGACTCCTCTCCTGCGGCGCGTGCTGTAGTAGAACGCTTCTGTGCAAAGCACGGTTTCCCGCTGATCATCCGGGACATGGGCGTGGAAGGCCTGCCCATTCCGCAGGTCAAGGAACGTCTGAACCGCCCCATCTGCTCAGCCTGCGGCAAGATCAAGCGTTACTTTTTCAATCAGACCGCGCGGGAAATGGGCTTCAATGTGCTGGCCACCGGCCACAATCTCGATGATGAAGTGGCCCGCCTGACCAGCAATACCCTGCGTTGGGATCGCGCCTACCTCAGCGACCAGGGGCCGGCACTGGAAGAAGAAGGCGGCTTTGCGCGCAAGGTCAAGCCCCTGTGGCGCCTGACGGAATTTGAAACTGCCAACTATGCTTTTCTCATGGGCATTGAAAACCATTACGCACCCTGTCCTTACAGCGGTGGAGCCAGTTTTTCCGTGCTTAAGCACCTGTGGATGGATCTCGAAGAGGCCATGCCCGGCCGCAAGATCGATTTTTATCAGGGCTTTCTTGAGCGTGGCCGTCCGGCTTTCCGCACTGAAGAACAAGCCAAGGGCGAGGCATTGCACCCCTGCCCGCGCTGCGGCTACCCTACCTCGGCGGGGGTGTGCGGGGTATGCCGCATCCGCGACGCGCTGAAAGATACCGCGTAAAGTGTGTTGAAACGCTACAGCTAGATGAGCATATTACGTTTGAATGTTTCAATCCACAGCCGCCCCCGTCTCGCCGACTGACTCCGCAGCCGACGGATAGGGGTCGTGCGGATTGCCCCTCCCTGAAGGGAGGGGTTACAAGAGAGGATTTCATCGGCATCGCCGTTTTGTCAAGTCCACTTTTACCCCTGAAGGGGGAGCTTTCAAACCATAAAGGAATTTTTGATGAAAGGAGGTTCTGATGCCCCTGCTCAAAAGAGCTATTCTGGTTCTGTACGTACTTGTCATCTTTTTGCCGGATGCCTCTCCGGCACGGGAAAAGGTGCTGCTGGATACAGACATGGTGGAAGCCTTTGACGACGGTGTGGCCATGATCATGCTGGCCAACGCTCCCGGCATTGACCTGGTAGGCGTGACTACGGTTTCCGGCAACTCCTGGGTAGAGGAAGGGACTGCCTACGCCCTGCGCCAACTGGAAATCGAGGGCAGGCAGAGCGTGCCTGTGGCCATCGGCCTGAATGTTCCTCTGCACCCGCAGCGGCATGAGCGTTTCGAGCAGGAACGGCAGACCAGCGGTCTGGCGAAAGACGCATGGGTCGGCTGCCTCGATCGGCAGAAACCAGCCACATGGCGCGACACCTACAGAGAACGTTACGGGCGGGAACCATCCCTTCAGCCTTCTACCATGTCTGCGGTGGATTTCATCATCAATGCCGTGCGCGCTCACCCCGACGAAATCACCATCGCGGTCATCGGCCCCTGCGGTAATCTGGCCCGGGCCGTACGCAAGGCTCCGGACATCATCCCGCTTGTCAGACGCGTCGTCTATATGGGCGGAGCCTTCTTCCGGCCTGGCAATGTAACCCCGGCGGCGGAGTTCAACTGGTGGTTCGACCCCGAGGCCGCACGCATCGCCGTGCGCACGCCGTTTCGCGAACAGATCGTCTTCGGGCTTGATGTGTGTGAAAAGATCGAGTTCAGGCGCGAGCATTACGAGCGTCTGCTCAACACCCTGGGTAAAAGCCCGCAGGCAGACATTCTGCGTTCCACCTTTCTGGGTCAATCCTTTGAAAAAGAGCCCGCCTTTAGCTATTTTGTATGGGACGTTCTGGTCGCAGCCGCGATTATCGATCCCTCGCTTATTACCCGCGTAGAGAAATATCATGTCGATGTAATTGACGAGTTCGGCCCCTCCTATGGCCAGGCCCTCGCCTCTTCCGAACAGCCCCCGGCGGGCGGTCAGGAATTCGGGATCGTGCTCGACATCGATCAGAAACGTTTTTGGGACATGCTGAACGACCCCGTTTATTGGATATCAGCACGCTGAGTCCCATAGCAATACTGACGGTAAAGGCTCTACACAGGACAGAACGGCAACAGCATTCCAAAGGATAACATCATGCGATGTTACATGCTGAAACGATGCAACAAAAAAATGCACAAAGGATTTTTCTTCAACTTGTTGCCAACGCTGCTGACAGCGGCGCTCGTTGCGGGTTGCGCTCCGCAGCGAAACCATATCCCTTCCGAAACCGGAAAGGCGCTGGAACTGGTCATTCTGCACACCAACGATACCCATTCTTACATCGCCGGTATCGACAAATACGGCAATGCCTGCTTCTCCGCGGAAAACTGCCGGGGAGGCATGGGCCGTATTGCGGCGGCGCTGCGCCATGCCAAGGCGGAAAGCGACAACGTCATTGCCCTTGACGCAGGCGACCAGTTTCAGGGCACCCTTTTTTACAGCGTGAACAAATGGCCCATGCTGGCAGAAGTCGACGCGCTCATGCCCTACGACGCCATGACCCTGGGCAACCACGAATTCGACGAAGGCTGTCTGGAGCTGACGCGCTTTCTGGC
>JAEXGX010000211.1 GCA_023450535.1 Pseudomonadota bacterium
GTTCTGATCTGCATAGGAAACTATTTATTTTAGGATATCATCAATTTTTCATGGAAAATCAAGCCAATTCCGCAAAAATTCTTTCTATGGGCGTTATCGAAAAAATCAATCGTGCGACTCGGGGCGCACCTTTCCTTTTTCCGTTTTTGCCGCTATGTTGGAAACAATTTCATACTCCCGTCCGGCACGGGCTGGTGAACAGCATGAACCTGCAATATTTGAGAAATTTTTATTTTATTACCAAGTTCGGCAACTTTACCAAAGCGGCCGAGGCGGTTCATCGCACCCAATCCACGTTGAGCAGCCAAATCAAGAATCTTGAAGAAGAGCTGGGCTGCCCTCTGTTTGAACGTAACGGGCGGCAAAACGTCATATTGACGCCTGCCGGAGAAGTTCTGCTGGAGTTCGCCAAAAGTATAATCCGCCAATATGACGATCTGGAAATGCGTATGGGGGAGCTTCAGTCTTCAACCAGCGAAGAAACAGGCAGGCTCCGCATCGGAGCGGCGCCATCCGTTGTCGATTCCCTGCTCCCCTTCCATATCTCCCGGTTCCAGAACGAGTATCCAGGGATCAAAATTCAGCTTTTTTCCCGCTCTCCCGCAGATATTTTTGAACAGGTTCGCGAAGGCTTTCTGGATATCGGGATATCGCTTGATTCCGCCATTCCCAAAAATTTCGAAGCACATGAATGGCTTCCGCTACGGCTGACGCTCATGCTTCCTTACGGGCACCCTCTGATCGGGGTGGCAACGCCAACAATCCACGACATCCTCAAATACCCGCTGATCATGCCGACCAACAGCCGCTTTCTGACCAGATTGCTCTATGACCAGCAGGTCATGGACATGGGAATAGAGCCCAATATTGTTCTCGAATCAGACTATAACGTCACCCATGCCAAATACGTTCATGCGGGGTTCGGCATCAGCTTCATGTATCTTCCGGATGATACCATTGCCAAATTCAAGAAAACAATCTGCTGTATCAACCTTGACAGTCTGGCTCCTCCACTCTTTCTCAAATTTTTTCATCGCAAAAGCACAAAATTGAACAGAATAAAAAACTTCATTCAGTTTATGAAAGAGCATCGGGATGACTGCAAGGACGAGTAATAAGGGAATCCCACCGGCATGCCGGTGGGATTCTTCAAAATGCTGATAAACCGGGGCTCTGCCCCGTACCCCGTCGGGGGAGATAATCTCCCCCGAACCCCCATAATGATAACATAAGTATCGTAATTGGGAGTGCAGGGCGTAGTACGCCCTGCCGGAGGGGAGCTTGAGGGGGCAAGGAGCCCCTTCAAAGGCTTTTTCAGCAGCCTCAGAGTTGCACCAGCATAGCCGGCGGAGGCGTGAAACTGACGGGCCAGAACATCGTGTCTTGGCTATGTGTACTCTTGTTAAACTGCTCTATGACAAATCGTGCTGTCGCATACGATAGCGGGCCAGTTCCTCATATTCCGTGCCCGGACGGCCATAATTGGCATAAGGCCAGATGGAGATCCCGCCTCTCGGAGTGAATATTCCTGTGACTTCAATATATTTGGGGTCCATGAGCCGGATGAGATCCTTCATGATCACGTTCACGCAATCTTCATGAAAATCTCCGTGGTTGCGGAAACTGAACAGATAGAGTTTGAGGCTCTTGCTCTCCACCATTTTCTTGTCCGGCAGGTAGCTGATACGGATTTCCGCAAAATCCGGCTGGCCGGTAATCGGGCAAAGGCTGGTGAACTCGGGGCAATTAAAGCGCACCCAATAATCATTGTCAGGGTGCTTGTTCATAAATGTTTCCAACACTTCCGGGGCGTAATCCTGGTGATAGACCGTGGTCTGCCCCAGCAGGCTCAGCCCTTCTCCGGCACGCGAATCTTTTGCAGATTCCGGTATAACGGTGCTCATGGCGTGTCCCTTGTCGGCAAGCATGTCAAATTTCCCTGATTTTCAGAATATTATAGGAAATATCCTCATCATAGACATCCGTCCGCTCAATCTTCTTGAGCGCGGCCACCACCCGGATGGTCACGGGCAATACGACGATTTCATATGCCGTCTTGGCCACAACCTGGATCAGCATCAGTTTTGCCAACTCATGCACCGGCATCAGACCGCCGAAAGCAAGCGGAAAAAAAATCAGGGAATCCGCGCTTTCGCCAACCAGGGTGGAAAACACCGCTCGGGCTGAAAAATTCCGTCCGCCGCTGGCGAGCTTCATCCTGCTCATGACGTAGGCATTAAGGAATGAACCGACCAGAAAGGCCGTCAGGCTGGCGGCGGCGATGCGGGGGGCAAGGCCGAAAACAAAGCGAAATGCCGCTTCGCCCTCCCAGAAAGGCGCGGCGGGCAGGGCCACGGCAAGCTGGAAAAGCGCCAGCATGGCAAAATTCATGGCAAAACCGATCCAGATGATGAGCCGGGCTTTACGGAAGCCCCAGACTTCGGCAATGCAGTCATTGATAATGTAGGAAATGGGAAAAACCAGAAAACCCGCTGTAATGGTAAAGGAATCAATCTGAATAATTTTGGTTTCCAGCAGGTTGGAAGCGATGAGGCATACGCAGAATACAATGCCGAGCAGCATGAATGAAAGAGAAACTGTTGTGTTTTTCATAGCTTGTTTTTTACGTGGTTCTCAAGCACACGGTACCATGAGGTTATCGTTCGGGGCCTGGGGTAAATGTTCTTCGGGCTTTCCTCCTTCAAAAATAAGTTCTGTCTTTTGCCGGAATTTCAGCACAAAGACAAGGAGGCTGTTGACAAAGTCAGCAGCCCCGAAAATTGCGGGTAGGTCGCAGCCTCGAAATGCTAAAACACCGGGGGAGATAATCTCCCCCGGACCCCCATAATTATGACATAATGTTATAATTGGGGGTGCAGGGCGTACTACGCCATGCCGAGGGGAGTTTGAGGGGGCGAGAAG
>JAEXGX010000094.1 GCA_023450535.1 Pseudomonadota bacterium
TGTTTGCACTGCTCTTGCCCGGCGAGGCACACATGCCCTGTCTGGCCGTGGAACACCCTTCCCCAGTGAAAAAACTGGTAGCCAAGATTCCGGCTTCCCTGCTTCCTGGCGCTGCGGCCCGTACGGCTGGCAACTGAAGAACGGCCCCCCTCAAAGAGGATTTTCTCAGTTTGGGAATGCAAGTGCAGGTTTGCTATCTTCTATGCGGCTTGCTCCCGATACTTTCCCCATTCAATCTTCAAACATACATAACCGTGAAGGGATTTCACATGGACTTGTTTGATCAGGCATCTGAATTGGAACGCATCGAGCGTGAAAGCGCATTGCAAAAGGCCCGTATGAGTACATATCAGGAAGGCCCCGAGTGGATCGACGGGGTTCCCTGCTGCCGTGAATGTGGGGAGCCCATTCCCGCCGCCCGTCTCCGGGCCATTCCCGGCGTAGGGTTGTGCAAAAGCTGCCAGGAAGAAATGGAATTGGACGACGATCGGTAACTTATATTCTCTTAAAGCCGTTTACTCTTGAAATTATATATGGCCGGGACACAATGTTCAGGACATGTATGATTTCAAGGGTAAACGACTCTAAATGGGCACTCCATTACTCAATCCCATACTGCTTCAACTTGCGCGCCACGGTAACGTGGCTTACGTTCAGCACCTTCGCCATATTTCGAGTGTTGCCGAGTTGCTGGCGCGCCGCCCGGAGCAGTTCCCGCTCCGCATTTTTCACCGCCTCTTCCAATGATACGAGAACTTGCCGAGACGCTCCGGGGCTTGTTTCGCCGAGCTCTTCCGGCAGATATTCGCAGGTCATTTCCTCAGTCGTGCTCAACACCACCATGCGTTCAATCAGATGAGCCATTTCACGTGAATTGCCCGGCCAGGAATAACGCTCAAGGGCGGAAACCAGCTGTGGCGACATGGTCTTGGCCATGCCGTATTTTCTGTTATACCGGGCAAGAAAATAGGACAGAAGCCGTTTAACGTCTTCCGGCCTTTCTCTCAGTGGCGGGATAAAAAACTGTATGACATTGATGCGATGATACAGATCTTCGCGAAATGTTCCTGCGGCCACCATATCCTTGATATTCTGATTTGTAGCAGCGACAAGACGCACATTGACCGGCACTTCCCGCTGACTGCCCAGCCGTTTGACCCTGCCTTCCTGCAACACGCGCAAAAGCTTGACCTGTATGGAAAGGGAGAGTTCCCCTATCTCGTCAAGAACCAGCGTGCCGCCATCGGCGCATTCGAAAATTCCCGGTTTGGTCTGTTCCGCTCCGGTAAACGCACCCTTTTCATATCCAAAGAACTCGGCCTCGCACAGTGAAGGAGGAATTGCTCCGCAATTAACCACTATCAGGCTGCCGGAGGAACGTCCGCTGTTTCTGTGAATGCGCTCCGCCAATTCACTTTTCCCCACACCAGATTCTCCAAGCAACAGTACGGAAACATCCGTGCAGGCAACTCTGTCAAGAGTTTCGAGTATTTTACGCATCCGCGAACTGGCGTAGACGAAGTCTTTGCCCTGCTGGTTTTGTAATTTATCAAGCTTTTTTTTGACCTTGTTCAGCTGCTGCTTACGTTCTGCCAATTCACGCTGTAATTCAAACAAGTTAGTAATATCGCGCAAGTTTGTCACAACAAACTGTAATTTTCCCTCACTGTCAAAAACAGGTGTTGCCGTACTCAACAGATGACGACCAATTCTATTGGTAAATTCGGCAGAAACACGGCGCTTGCTACGAATACATGTCAATGCAGCTTCGCCATGAAAATAGCCAGCGCGCTCAAGTTCACGCCATGTTTTCCCTATTGTAAGGTTTTTGTCCAATCCACATAGTTCAAATGCTGATTTATTTGCATATAATACCCTTGAATCTTTCTTGTAAATAAAAATTCCATCCTGCGCCGCATTCAAGGCGGTATCCAGAAGCTCAAAAGAAAGTTCATCAGTACCGCTCAGCATGATACCCCCGCTGCCAGGAATGCTTCTTTTTGTTGCACCAGGTTTCCAGAAACTAGGAGCTGTAACAGAATATAATGAAATTTTTCACTTTTTATGTTGCACAAACATAACTTACTAGTAACAAAAATGCAACACAGCACTCCCTTTTTGTCTTTTTCAAAACTGTATCTATCTATGATAACTAAATATTTTTATATACCTGTAACCATATTTTCTGGCACGCTATTTGCTGTTCCCTCTCCATACTCTTCCCTTCATATCAGCTCATACTCAGGTAACCTGACTCTATAATTCAAAAGGAGGACCAATGAGAAAAATCCTGACAATCCTTGAATGGATTTCTTCGCGATGCGGATTTGCCATGTTGTTGATCATGTCCATTGTCATCGGATTACAGGTATTTATGCGCTATGTTTTAAATAATTCTCTGACGTGGCCTGAAGAAATGACCAGGTACTGCTATTTATGGTGTTCTATGTTTGCTATAGTCATTGCTGAACAACAAAATGTTCACCTGAAAATAGATGTAATACGTGAATTTTCAAGCGCAAACATAAAAAAGATACTTGATACATTTAGCAGTATTGCAGTTATACTGTTTTACACGATCTTCACCTTTCTTGGCTTCAAAATGACACTTCTTGTCAACGACATGGAGCAGTATGCCATCAGTTTTGATCTGCCCATAGTATACGTATGGACGGCCTTTCCGCTACTGGGCGCCGCAGCTCTGGCGTTTTCGTGCGCCAATTTCGGAAAACTGCTTTCCAAACAAGCTAACAGCTAGGGAGGAACCATGGCCATCATTGGTATTACTTTTGGTCTGATGCTGCTTCTGTTTCTCCTGACCGTTCCCATAGGTGTTTCCATCAGCCTTGCGACCATGGTCGGTCTCTATCTCACGGATATGCCCTTCGCCATGGTTATTCAACGCTTTTTCAGCCTGTTCGATTCCTTCCCGCTCATGGCCATCCCGTTTTTTATTCTGTCGGGCGATATCATGCAGCGCGGCAGTATGGCGGACGATCTGCTGGGTATGTGCCGGGCCTGGGCAGGGCATCTGACCGGCGGTCTGGCAATGATCTCCATCCTTACCTGCCTGTTTTATGCGGCCCTCTGCGGTTCCGCTCTGGCCACAACGGCGGCGGTGGGCAGTACCATGATTCCGGCCATGCTCAAGGAAGGCTATGACCGTAATTTCTCCACGGCGTGCAGCACGGTGGGCGGAACGCTCGGCCCCATGATTCCTCCGTCCATTCCGCTTATTTTGATGGGCTCCTTCGGCAATCTTTCCGTTCCCGATCTCTTTCTGGC
>JAEXGX010000109.1 GCA_023450535.1 Pseudomonadota bacterium
GATCTCCTTGCCCGAAACTGAGAGAATGGCCGATGAGCCCCGAGGAGGAACAAAGCGCCAGCGGCATGTCGGCCGCCGCAAGCCGGAGGCCGATAAGCGACTGATTTTCCGGGTCCGGCAAGAGCGCAGCCACACGTTCTGTTTCGGATATCAGAAACACATCGCCGCCATTTTCCACAATGACATCGCCCGGCAGACAGGTTTTCAACAACAGCCCGTGCGCGTATTCGGCCACGTCCTGCGCAATGGCTCCGGCTACGGATGCAAGGGGGCCGACATTCATACGCGCGGCGGCGTCATACATGGCGCGAACCAGAACAGGAGCCTGCACCGGAATAGGGAGAGGAAGCAAGCTGTCGCGAAATTCGGGGTGGAGTGTTATCCACAACGTCAGTTCTCCACGCAGGAAGGCAACGCGCGCTATGAGTTCGTCGCGCATTGTTACTGTATCTGCCTGCGCAGAGAGGACAATGCGTAGATCTGTTTCTTCAAGTACAACTTGAATAATTTGTTCGTTCTTACAGAGCGTTTTTTCTCGTCGATAGGTTCGGAACGGGCTGGAGTACGGGTGACGGGAAGGCATGTTATTCCTTGCGGTATCTTTTGCGTTTGAGCTCGCCTCGGCCATATCCTCCTGCAGATTGAATCCGCTTGAAGGACGGCAGGATGCGTGCGGCGCGGCTTTGCAACGGCTGTCCGTGTTCGGAGAACCTTTACAAAGACGGGCATTCCTTTTAAAAGCTTGGGTTGGCCGAGGAGTATTCTGATATGGGCAGACATTTTTTGCAATTGAGGGATCAGGGATGTCAGGGAGCGTGGGAGATATTTTTCCGCGCCCGTGAATTGCGTCAGCTTGCGGAACGTCCCCGGTCTGACGGGGACACAAGACTTTCCGTTGCAGTGTCGAGTGTGCGGGAACATGGCACTTCGACGGACGAGTGGCGGGAAAGCATCGCTTTGGCGGGCTGTATGCAGAAGGATGATCTGTCCCAGGCAGATATCATTGTGGGAGATGGGCTTTCCTTGGAAAAACTTTTGGCGTTTTCCAGCGGGGAGCAGGGGGCATCTCTCGTCAATGGCGGAAATGAAACGGCGTCTCCCTGCCGCGTGTTGGGTGATTTGCTCGCGCTGGTGCGGCATTTTGGGCATGACGCGGATAAGTTGGATACCATGCGGATCTGCTGGATCGGTAATGCCACAGGCGAGTTTGCCGGGTTGGCCGATTCATGGCTGGAATCCTGCCTTTGTTTCCGGCACGAGTTGTTTTTCAGCTTTCCTCCCGGCGGAGAACCTCATTCCGAACCTCTCGACTTTGCGATGAATGCGGGCGGGAAGATTTTTCTTTCCCATGATCCCGCGCTGGTGGTCGAAGGCGCGCACGGTCTTATTGCCGTGCCCTGGCTTGCCGGTCAATCTGCGTTGAGTCCCCGACATCCCCTGCTGGTGGACGAGAAACTGCGCAAAGACGCCTGTAGTGAACTTGGCGAGGCCCTTTTCTTTTCTTTCCTGCCCGATACCGCTTCTTCCGCCTGGGAAGAAGAACGCCGGGCCTGTCTTATTGCTTGTCAGGCGGCGGTCCTGGAACACATGGCCGATCTGCGCAAACATAACGCGGCCTGAAGCCGCAGCGAGGAACATCATGGCAAAAATTAAAAAGGTTGTGCTGGCCTATTCCGGCGGTCTGGACACGTCGGTCATTCTCAAATGGCTCATGGTCGAGCACGGATATGAAGTGATTACCGTGACCGCTGATCTCGGCCAGGAAGACGACCTTGACGGTGTTGAGCCCAAGGCCCGGAAAACCGGCGCTTCCAAGGTATATATTGAAGACCTGCGCGAGGAGTTCGCGAGGGATTACATCTACCCCATGATGCGCGCCGGGGCGATTTATGAAGGCCGTTATCTGATGGGCACTTCCATTGCCCGCCCGCTTATCGCCAAACGCCTTGTGGAAATTGCCAAGGCCGAAGGCGCGCAGGCCATTGCGCACGGAGCGACCGGCAAGGGGAATGATCAGGTGCGCTTTGAGCTGGCCATTAATGCTCTGGCCCCCGAGCTCACGGTGATTGCTCCGTGGCGGGAATGGGATCTCATGTCCCGCACCGCACTGACGGAATTTGCGGAAAAGCACGACATTGCGGTGAGTTCCTCCAACAAGCACTACAGCATGGATCGTAATATGCTGCATTGCAGTTTTGAAGGCGGCGAACTGGAAGATCCGTGGGAAGAACCCGGCCCGGAAAGCTATATTATGGCTGTGCCGATGGAAAAAGCCCCTGATGAACCGGAATATATCACCATTGATTTTGAAAAGGGCGATGCCGTCGCACTGAACGGCAAGCGACTCAGCCCCATGGAAATGGTGATGGAACTTAACAAGATTGCAGGCAAGCACGGGATCGGACGCCTGGATATGGTGGAAAACCGCTTTGTGGGTATGAAATCCCGCGGCGTGTATGAAACTCCCGGCGGTACCGTACTGCATGTGGCGCATCAGGATCTTGAAGGTATCTGCCTAGATCGGGAAGCCCTAGCCGTGCGCGACACGCTCATGCCCCGCTACGCCGCCGCTGTGTATAACGGTTTCTGGTTTTCGCCCGAACGTGAAGCCATGCAGGCGCTTATCGACAAATCTCAGGAAGGAGTCACCGGCAGTGTGCGCCTGAAGCTGTACAAGGGCACAGCTTGGCCCGTTGGCCGCTATTCCCCTCACAGCCTGTACTGCCACGACCTGGCAACCTTTGAAGAGTGCGCTACCTATGATCACAAGGACGCCGCAGGCTTCATCCGCCTGCAGGGCCTGCGCATCCGTGGCTATGCCGACCGCGTGAAGCGCTTTCACCAGTAAATTAACCGAAGTTCCTTGAGGGGGCGACTCGCCCCCTCAAACTCTTCTTGGCAGGGGCATGATACCCCTGCACCCCCATAAATAATGGGGCTGTGGGGAGAACTCCCCCGGAAAAAAGGGGCCCAACGCCCCCCAAAAGAAAGCTTCATTTTTTCACTCAGTCTGGCGGAGTGTATACTTCGCGCGAGGAACAGCACATGTCCGACAAACCTTGGGGCGGCCGGTTCAAGGAGCGCACCAGTGGAGCGGTGGAAGCCTATACCGAATCCATTTCTTTCGACGGCGAACTCTATGCCCAGGATATCGCCGGTTCCCAAGCCCATGCAACCATGCTTGGCAGACAGGGCGTGATCTCCTCCGAGGAGGCGGAATTGCTTGTTGCCGGGCTGGATCAGGTGCGCACCGAAATTGAGGCGGGAACCTTTCCCTGGCGGCAGGAACTGGAAGACGTGCACATGAATATCGAGACGCGCCTGACGGAAATAGTGGGCGAGGTCGGAAAAAAGCTGCACACCGGCCGTAGCCGCAATGATCAGGTTTGCCTGGATTTTCGACTTTACGTCTCTGACAGCCTGCGCCGTTGGATGCTCCTCGCGCGCAAGCTCTGCGGTGTATATCTCGAACAGGCACGGGGACATACCGACGTGCTGTTGCCGGGCTGCACGCATATGCAGCCCGCTCAGCCGGTCAGTCTGGCGCATCACCTGCTGGCGTATGCCTGGATGTTCAAGCGGGACGTCGAACGCATGGCCGACTGCGAAAAGCGCGTCCGGATCAGCCCGCTGGGCGCGGCGGCTCTTGCGGGAACCACATATCCCCTGGATCCTTCCTTTGTGGCGGAACAACTGGGCATGTACGGAACCTTTTCCAATAGTATGGACGCTGTGGCCGATCGAGATTTTGCCCTTGAGGCCCTGTTTTGCGGCACAGTGA
>JAEXGX010000207.1 GCA_023450535.1 Pseudomonadota bacterium
ACTTCCACATTTCTACTTGATCCCGATTTCTTCGTCGGTGAGGTAACAGGCCGGGTCTTGCGCCCATTCGTCGCCGTATACGGCTTCGGCGCGGGCGCGGAAGTTGCCGCCGCAGATATTGAGGAAGCGGCACTTGGCACAGCGGCCCTTCACATGGGGGCGTTTGTCCTTCATTTTGTGCAGCAGTTCGATGTTCGGGTCGGTCCAGATTTCGGAGAAGGGCCGCTCCAGCACGTTGCCGAAGACATGATCGCGCCAGAACTGATCGGCGTGGACCTTGCCGTCCCACGAAATGCAGCCGATGCCCCGGCCGGAGCTGTTGCCTTCGTTGAACTGGAGCAGTTCAAACACTTCCTCGGCACGCTTGGGGTCTTCCTTCTGCATGCGCATCCAGAGGTAGGGGCCGTCTGCGTGGTTGTCCACGGTAAGCACTTCCTTGGGCATGCCCTGCTCAAAGCATTCGCGGGTCTTGTCCATGATCAGGTCAACCACGGCGCGGGTTTCGTCGTGATCCAGGTCTTCCTTCATCAGCTCGGTACCGCGTCCGGAGTAGACAAGGTGGTAGAAACACACGCGAGGAATGTCCCGCTCGCGCAATATATCGAAGATTTTGGGAATTTCCACCGCATTGCGCTTGTTGATGGTGAAGCGCAGGCCGACTTTGATGCCTTCTTCCTTACAATATTCAAGGCCTTCCAAGGCACGGCGGTAGGAGCCGGATACGCCCCGGAACTGGTCGTGGATTTCTTCGCCGCCGTCAAGGGAGATGCCCACGTAAGAGAGGCCGACTTCCTTGAGGCGCTTGGCCATGTCGCGGTTGATGAGTGTGCCATTGGTGGAAATGACCGCCCGCATGCCCTTGGAAGTGGCGTAACTGGCCAGTTCGGGAAGATCCCGACGCACCAGGGGTTCACCGCCGGAAAAAAGCATGACCGGAGCGCCGAAGGCGGCGAGGTCGTCGATCATCACTTTGGCCTGTTCGGTGGAAATGGGATCGCTGCCACGTTCTCCCTCTGCCTGG
Source organism: Pseudomonadota bacterium (assembly GCA_023450535.1). GTDB lineage: Bacteria > Desulfobacterota > Desulfovibrionia > Desulfovibrionales > Desulfovibrionaceae > Mailhella. Next base: position 1,022 of record JAEXGX010000207.1, read on the forward strand.
GCATAGCAGTGCACACACTTAAGGTTGCAACGCCGGGTCATGTTCCAGACCACAACCGGTTTTTTGTCGGCGGAGAATTGCAGCAGGTGAGAGGGGAGCTGGCCGGAATGACGGCCGTAACGCAGAGCGTCAGACGGTTCCACCTGACCGCAATACAATTTTGAAATACCAATCATGTAGGCTCCTTGCAGTATCTCAAGAGGCGGAAGCAATCAGGTTCCGCCCCAGGAAGGCGGGCTTGCGCCCCGTTTTCAGGGTCGAACGAGTGTACGCGCTGGAGCTATGGGAATCAAGAGTGATTCCCAGTGAGGTTATTTCATCGGGAGGAGGCCCATTCTGACGGTCTTTCTGGTAGCCGCTCAGCCCGGAAAGGGCGAGTGTTGACAGGGGGTGGCAGAACTTTTCAGCAGGCTCATTTAAGGAGCCATTTTTTTATACGCAGAAGAAACAGGTATGCATAGGAAAAAACAAGAAAAAGAAAGCCGAAAAAACAGTCGCCGAGCTCCTCTTTTTTCTGCAGAAATGCGCTGTAGAGTTCCAGCATGTGTATTTTGAGACAGGTGCATTTTTCCGGGTGCACTGTGGGGTTCTCCAGGTCATACGTGAATACGGGCAGGGAATACGCAGGGACATATTCCCTGATGTCGGCCAGGTCGGGGTTGAGCACTACTCGCCGAGCGGCTATTTGCTCACAGCAGGCCGTCATTTTTACTTTGAAATGCCCTTGATAAAGATAAATGTTTTCCTGAATCAGGTGGGCAGTGTTTTTCTTTAATGCTTTATTGCATATTATGATATTAATAAGTTGCATACAAGCTCATTTTTGCCGAAGATGGTTCCTGCCATACTCATCCTCTTCGTATCAAATCCGGACGAAAAGGATGAACCATGTCCAAGTTGCCTTTATCAGCTGAAATAGCTGGGAATATAGCGTGCTGGCGAAAGAAGGCCGGGCTGACTCAAGCCCAGGTAGCGGAGAGAATTTCTGTGGAAAAAGAAACAGTATCTCGGCTGGAAAGCGGTAAAATCTCTTTGACCGTAGACAGGCTTCAGCAATTCGCCCTGATTTTCGGCTGTTCCGTTACGGATCTGCTCAAGGAACCGGAAGCGGGGCTTCTGGCGCAGGCAGAAACCATTGCGGGCATGTTGCGCCCCTTGTCCCCGGAAGAGCGCGAGGCTGTGGTGCGCTTTGTGGGAGATGCCGTGCGCCTGTTTATGGCAAGGCGAAAAGATGATTCCGCGTAAGGCAGATCGGGGCTTTGGCATCACTCTGGCAACGTTGCGCTCATTGGCGTTACAGCGCGCGTATATAATGCACTCGTCCTGCTGACAGCGGCTTGTGCCGCTGCAGGAAGCATGGCATTCTTGCCGCATGAAAATCGCCGTTGCTGTAAGTGGGGGCATGGACAGCCTCTGTGCCCTGTTGACCCTGCGTGAAGCCGGGCATGAAGTTGTAGCTCTGCATGCCCTGTTTATCGATCCGCCACAGGAAGGCGGGGCTGTTCCCGGTTTGCGCGCGCTCTGCGCGAAACTGGGGCTTGCGCTACAGGTGGAGGATTTGCGCGCTGCGTTTCGGCGCGAGGTGATAGCCCCCTTTGTCACTGCCCATGTCCGGGCGTATACGCCCAACCCCTGCGCTTTGTGTAACCGTACTATGAAATTCGGCGCCTTGCTGGATGCGGCGCTGCGTCCGACCTGCATGGGCGGAAGCGGTGCGGACGCGATTGCCACCGGCCATTATGCGGCCCTGGAGCGGCATCCGCTATACGGGTATACGCTGAAAGCGGGAGACGATTCTTCCAAGGATCAGAGCTATTTTCTTGCTCTGGTTCCTCCAGAAAGGTTGCGTCGTTGCGTTTTTCCTCTGGCGGACAAGCGTAAGGACGAGCTTCGCGCCTGGCTGGGGGAGCAGGACTACACCGTGCCTGTGCCCGGTGAAAGTCAGGAAATATGTTTTGTACCGCGCGATGACCACCGGGCGTTTTTGCAGGGAACAGGCGTGAACCTGGCTGGACCGGGGCCGGTGCTGCTGCGCGATGCCGACGGCTCTGAGCGGGAAATAGCCCTGCATCACGGCCTATGGCAGTATACCGAAGGCCAGCGCAAGGGGCTGGGTATCGCCTGGACCGAGCCACTGTATGTTCTTGCTCGGGACAGGGAACGTAACGCACTGATAGTTTGTGTTAAGGCCGGGCTGGACGCGCGGGAGTGCCGCGTGGAACAGGTGAATTTCATGACGCCTCTCGAGCTTTGGCCGGAGAGGCTTTTCGCCCGTGTCCGATATCGCCAGCGCCCCGCGCCTGCCCGCGTGGAATTCACGGATGGCGTCATGCGGATTTTTTTTGAAACTCCGCAGCAGCCCCCTGCACCGGGGCAAGTGGCGGTTATTTATGATGAACAGGGCTTTGTGCTGGCCGGAGGCGTGATTGCCTGATGCGTTATCGCCCTGCGCGGCGCAGCAGGCGGGAATGCCTGGGCAATTTCACTTTGAAATTGCTCAGGGAGCCGAACAAGAGGGTTCGTCAAACAGAGGTATAGTATAATGACGAAAGTGCTTTTTTTTATTTCCCTGGTGGTGTTTGTCTGCGTGTCGGCCTGTCTTGCCGTGAAGTTTCCTCTGGCTCGGGGCTTGGGGCAGGACCCGGCCAGCGGCGGCATGCTGGCTTCCAACGGGTCGCCGGCCGTGGCGGTCAAGCCTGCGGAAGGCATGGAGCTTGTGGCGGCGGGACGGGTGGACGTACCCGTGCAGCGGGCCGGAATGTTCGGCGGCATCCCCAGCGCGCCGGGCTGGTATGCGCTGCTTGCGGATAAAAGCGGCGCGCAACTGACGGCAATCCTTGCGGAGGCCCCGCAGGGGATGCGCTGGCCGCTGAATTCCACCTTTAATGAGCACCGGGGCAGCCGTTCTCTCCGTACGGGGGAAGAGACGCGTGACGGCGTGCAGTTTTCCACCTGGACCTTTGTCCGCCCGGCGGACAATGATCCCTGGATGCCCTTGTACCGCGAAAAAGGGCAGGGATGGGAAGGGGAACTTCTGGTGCGGCAGTATGCGTGGTGGGGAATAAATGAAAACGCCAAGCTGCTGATCGAGTACCGCGAACCGCTGCCTGCGGATGTGCTGTTGCCTCTGGCCGATGATCCCGCTTCCCGCAGTGCCTTCGAGCGGCGGGCCGACGCGGCGTTTACCCTGCTGCGCAAGGACAAGAGCGATTCTTTCCCTGACGCTATCAACAAACTGGCAAGAGGGGAAAACAAGGAGCTGAAGCGCCGCCAGCTCGCAGATATTCTGGGGGAAGTCATCGAGCCGGAAGTGCTTCGCCTGCGCTGTGATTGATAGCGCTTTAACTACTGGGTGCGGGATAAACTTTCGCTTGACTTTATTTGTACCTCCTCTTAAAAATTTCAATTCTGCCTTGCTCGCCGCTCTTTGGCATTGGCGGCGGGCCTTAGACCGCAAGGAGGATTCCAATGCGCAAAATGGAAACGTTGCTGCTCCTTTCCCCGGAGCTGTCCGTGGAAGAGCGCGAAGCCATCCTGACCAACCTCGGCGAAGTTATTGCCCGTGAAAACGGCGCGATGATCGAAGTTGATCAGTGGGGCATGCGCGATCTCGCCTATCCCGTCCGCAAACAGATGCGCGGTTTTTACGTGCGTCTGATATACGGCGCTCCGTCTCAGCTCGTGGCTGAACTGGAACGTATCATCCGTATCACCGACGGTATTTTCAAGTTCATCACTGTGCGTCTGGCTGACAGCCTGGATGCCGAGAAGGAGGTCGCGTAATGGCTTTCCGCAAAAAGTTTGCTCCCCGTCGCAAGTTCTGCCGCTTCTGCGCCGACAAGGATCTCCCTCTGGATTACAAGCGTCCTGACATTCTGCGCGACTTCATCACCGAGCGCGGCAAGATTGTAGCCCGTCGCATCACCGGCCTGTGTGCCAAGCACCAGCGCCAGCTCACCACCGAAATCAAGCGTGCCCGTCAGATGGCCCTGCTGTTCTACACCACGGCGCATTCCAGCGACGTGAAGAAAAAGACCACCATCTAAGCGGCAAGGAGAACCGATATGAAAATTATTCTTCGTGCCGACGTGGAAAACCTCGGCCACCTGGGCGACGTGGTTTCCGTGAAGCCCGGTTACGGCCGCAATTACCTGCTGCCCCAAGGCCTCGCCATGTTGGCCACTCCGGCTAATCTGAAGGTCTTTGAGCTTGAGCGCAAAAAGCTTCAGGCCCGTATGGACGCTCTGCGTTCCGAAGCCAGTGAACATGCCTCCAAGCTGGAAGGTCTGGTACTGGTTATCACCATGCGCGTGGGCGAAAACGACAAGCTGTACGGCTCTGTCACCTCCAGCATCATTGGTGATGCTCTGGCCGGACAGGGTGTGGACATTGACCGTCGTCGCATTTTGCTCGACGCTCCCATTCGTACTCTGGGCGAACACACCGTGCGCGCCCGTCTGCATGCGGACGTAGTGCCTTCCTTCATCGTGAAGGTTGTTTCTGAAGAAAAGCGTAACGTCGAAGAAGTTGTTGTGGAAGAAGCCGTGGTCGAAACTGCGGAAACTCCCGCCGAGTAATTCTTCTGTTTCAAGCCTTTTCAGGGGCCGCCTTCTCTAGGGAGAGGGCGGCCCCTTTTCTGCTCATGTACCACATTTTGCTATTACGCGGAGCGGTTATCTCTCATCCGTGCACTTGTTTCCTCATCAAGGCGTGCCCGCAGTTCGCGTAAGAGAGGTGACTCCTGAAAACAGGAAGCGCCATAGTTCAGATTGAAGGCGTAGTCGAAATTTGAAGGATTTTTACCCTGATTGTGCTGGATGATGGTTTCCGCCTTGTCCAGTGCCTTGACCAGCCTGGCTTCCGGTGTGGCGGCCGCGTTATAGTCTTCCCAAAGTTGGAGGAAGAACCCCCGGTCCTCTTCCGGCAGAAGCCCGAAGAGCCGATGTACTGCTTTGCGCTCCATATCGAGTTTGGCGTTTTCATCGGGCAGGAGTGCGGCGGAAATATCACCGTCATACAGTTCGCCCAGATCATGAATGAGAGCGGTGAGCAAGACCTTGCGGGCGTCAAGCTCCGGGAACTCCTTCAGAAAAAGAGCAGCCAGCAGAACCAATCGCCATGAGTGCTCGGCGGTGCTTTCGGGACGGCCCATGGAGCTCCATGAGGTACGGAGCACGGATTTCAAACCTTCTGCCTCCTTGATAAAGGCGAGGTATTGTTCGACTATGTTCATGATAGTTCTCCTCTGCGCTTGCGGCGGTTGAGTCTGCCGGAAACGGTCGCGTCATGCAAGCAGAAGGCTCTTTCTGGGAAAAATGGATTGACAAGAGCGCGCTCCCAATGAAATCTTTTTTTACTTTTACCAGACCAGGGAGGGCAATCGGTACGGGTTTTCATCTCCGGTGACGGATTCGGGTGGCGCGATGCGCTGACAAGAGAGCGAAGTTTCCCTGGAATGTACGGGTATTGTTGTGACTATGGAGGAAGTTCATGCGCAAGGAAGAAGATTCTCCCCGCAATTTTAATCGGTCCGGCGCTTCGGGCCGTACGGGACAGGCGGGTTCAAACACCGACGCGGCTGAGCGCGCCCGTGAAGACCTTTTACGCCGTGTGCCGCCGCACAGCGTGGAGGCCGAGCAGGCCGTGCTCAGCGGGGTATTCCTGCGCCCGGACTTGCTGCACGAAATTATCGATCAGGTTTCGGATACCGACTTTTATTTGCCCGCGCACCGCATGATTTTCGCGGCTTTCAAGGCTCTGTATGCCAAGGGCGTATCTGTGGATCAGGTGACGGTATTCGACTGGCTGCGCGATCATGATCAGCTTGAAGCTGTGGGCGGCGCGGTCTATCTGGCGGAACTTTCCCGCGCTGTGGTCAGTGGGGCCAACGCCACGCACTGGGCCAAGATTGTGCGGGACAAAGCCATGCAGCGTGCGCTCATTGACGCCTCGGCGGAAATTATCGGCAACTGCTATGACGCGGCCAAAGATGTTGCCCTGCTGCTGGACGAATCGGAAAAGGCCATTTTTTCCATTTCCGAACGGGCGAACAGCAAAACATTCGCCAGTAGTGAAGAGCTGGTGCAGACGGTATTTGACAACCTTACCGCCCGCTATAACAACAAAGGCATCACCAACGGCATCACTACCGGCTATTTCCAATTGGACAAAATCACAGCCGGAGGCTTTCAGCCTTCTGACCTGATCATTCTTGCAGCCCGCCCTTCCATGGGCAAGACAGCTTTTGCACTGAACCTCGCCATGCGCGCGGCTATGCAGGGCGGAGCCACGGTAGCCATATTTTCTCTGGAAATGAGCAAGGAATCTCTCATGGATCGTATGCTCTGCGCCTGGGGAAGGGTGGACATGGGGCGCGTGCGCCGGGCTGAGTTTCTGGATGATTCCGACTGGAAAAAACTGGCCGACGCAGCGGATGACCTCAGCCGCGCCAAGATTTTTATTGACGATACAGCGGGCCTGACACCTCTGGCCCTGCGTGCCCGTTGCCGCCGCCTCAAGGCTGAACATGGGCTGAATCTGGTCATGGTGGACTATCTCCAGCTCATGCATTCTTCGCGGAACGAATCGCGCGAACTGGAAATTTCCGACATTTCGCGTAATCTTAAGGCGCTGGCCAAGGAAATGAAAGTGCCGGTCATTGCACTTTCCCAGCTCAACCGCAAAGTGGAAGAGCGTACGGACAAGCGGCCTGTACTGTCCGACCTGCGCGAATCCGGGGCTATTGAGCAGGACGCCGACCTCATTATGTTCATCCACCGTGAAGACCAATACAACAAGAAGGGCGACAAACCCAAAACCGGTATTGCGGAAATTATTCTCGGCAAGCATCGTAACGGCCCCACGGGCACGGTGGAGCTGGCCTATCGTTCGCAGTATACGGCCTTTGACGATCTTGAGGCGTCATACACGCCGCCTTCTGAAGGCTGAAGAATTTCCGTACCTTCTTTTTCCTTCACTGGACAACAAGCGGGAAGTGATTAATCTGTTTCCCGATGCTTCCGGCTTTCCTTTTTTGGAGGGGGAGTTCGCGCGGCACGGCTCTGCCTGCGCAGGCAGTCTGTGAGCCGAGTCGACTGTGTATTGAAACAAGCGGGATTTTTCGCGATGTTCCGAGCCGGATTTGCTTTTACACGTGGGAGACACTAGTATGTGGGATTATACCGACAAAGTTCAGGAACATTTTCTGCATCCCCGCAACGTGGGGGAACTTCCCGGAGCCAATGCGGTCGGCGAGGTGGGCAGTCTTGCCTGCGGCGACGCGCTCAAACTTTTTTTGAAAATCAGTCCGGACGGCATCATTGAGGACGCATCTTTCCAGACCTTCGGCTGCGCCAGCGCCATTGCGTCCAGTTCTGCTCTGACCGAACTTATTAAAGGCAAAAGCGTCGAAGAAGCCTCGAAGATTACCAATAAGGACATTGCGGCCTATCTTGGCGGATTACCTAAAGAAAAGATGCATTGCTCCGTCATGGGGGAAGAGGCTCTTGAAGCTGCCATCCGTAACTGGAAGGGACTGCCTCCCAAGGAACAGGAAGAAGAGGGCAAGCTTGTCTGCAAGTGTTTCGGTGTGACCGATACTCAGATTCGCAAGGCCATTCGGGAAAATGGCCTGACCACTGTAGACGAGGTGACCAATTTTACCAAGGCTGGCGGAGCCTGCGGTGACTGCCGTGAACAGATCCAGGACATTCTGGATGCGGAGCGCGGAACGGCGAAAAGCTTTACGGAAATCAAGCCTGTCACCAAACCCATGAGCAATATCCAGCGCATGCAGAAAGTCATGCGCGTGCTGGATGAAGATATCCGTCCGCGCCTCGCCCAGGACGGCGGGGATATCGAACTGGTGGACATGGAGGGAACCAGGGTTGTCGTCGCCATGCGTGGCGCCTGCTCCAGTTGCCGCGCCAGCCAATTGACGATTAAAGATTTGGTGGAAAAGACCCTGCGCGAACAGGTGGACCCCGCCATTACCGTGGTGGAGGCGTAATCATGAGCAACATCGTGAAAGGCGATTCCGTCATTTATCTGGACAACAACGCCACCACCCGGGTTGCTCCCGAGGTCGTGGATGTAATGCTGCCCCTGTTTTCTGAATTGTACGGCAATGCTTCCAGCATGCATACCTTCGGCGGGCAGATGATCCATTTTGTCAATGAGGCTCGGGCCAACGTCGCCAATCTGCTGGGAGCGCAGCCCGAAGAGATCATTTTTACCTCCTGCGGCACGGAGAGCGACAGCACCGCTGTTTTTTCCGCCGTGGAAACACAGCCGGAAAAGAAGCACTTCATCACAACACGAGTAGAGCACCCGGCGGTTATAGCCCTGGGCAATCTGCTGGAAAAACGTGGTTATGACGTGACTTGGCTGGGCGTGGATTCCAAAGGACGCCTTGACCTGGAGGAATTGGCCCATTCCATTCGCAAGGATACCGCGCTGGTGTCCATCATGTTTGCCAATAATGAAACGGGAACGGTCTTCCCTATTGACGAGATCGCCCGCATCGTGAAGGAACGCGGCGCGTTGCTTCATGTGGACGCGGTGCAGGCTGTAGGTAAGGAACCTATTGATCTGTCGAAAACCCCCATTGATTTTCTGGCTCTGTCGGGTCACAAGCTCCATGCTCCCAAAGGAGTAGGAGTGCTTTATGTCCGCAAGGGGACCCGTTTTCGTCCCTTCTTGCGCGGTGGTCATCAGGAGCGCGGGCGGCGCGCAGGTACGGAAAACGTGCCCTACATCGTGGGGCTGGGCAAGGCTTGTGAACTCGCCGGCAACGCCATGTCACAGGAGCGCACTCAGGTGGCGGCCCTGCGCGACAAGCTGGAACGCGGCCTGCTGACCGCAATTCCCAATGCGATTGTCAACGGGGATGTGGAACATCGTTTGCCCAATACCTCCAGTATCGCCTTTGAATCTGTGGAAGGCGAAGCTATTCTGCTGATGCTGAACGAATTCGGCATTTGCGCCAGCTCTGGTTCCGCATGTACCTCGGGCAGTCTTGAACCTTCCCATGTACTGCGCGCTATGGGGGTACCTTTTACCTATGCCCACGGCTCCATCCGTTTCAGCCTGTCCCGGTATACGACCGAGGCGGAAATCGACAAGGTTCTGGAAGTGGTGCCCGGAGTCATCAAGACTTTGCGTGAAATCTCCCCGTTTACCCGGCGCGGGTAGGCAGAACACGAGGAGCTCTGAAACGTTAGCCAGGCGCTAAAACTTTTAAAGTTTTTTTTCATCGAAAGGGCGGAAAACATAGAATGTTTTCCGCCCTTTCCGTAGGTAAGCATGAAAAAGACAGAATAATGTTTGAAAATGAATTTCAATTCTATTGACAAGGGGCGCAAAGAACAGTAGAAGGAAGTCGTCGCCTTTCAAAGGGGAGGGCTCAGGCCGATAATACTTGTCGGCTCATGTGAGTTATGAAAACCTTTGTTAAAAGAAAGAATACCTGCATCGGGTACTCCGGCGGATAGCAGAAAACCTTCTTTTTTTCGAACAAGACAAAACAATACAAACAGCAGGAGCGTGACATGAGCAAGGTTCTCATTGTGTACGGTTCTACCACAGGAAATACGGAAAGCATCGCCTACGCCATTGAAAGGCAGCTGACGGAAAAAGGACATGAAGTTATTATCAGAAATGCTGCCGATGTTAGTGCTCCCGGTTTGGCGGAAGGCTTTGATGCCGTGCTCATGGGCTGTTCAGCCTGGGGAGTTGATGAGGTGGAGCTTCAGGATGATTTCGCGCCGCTGGTGGATGAATTTGACGCCATGGGCCTTAAAGGGAAGAAGGTTGCCGCATTCGCATCCGGTGATACCTCTTATGAGCATTTCGGCGGTGCGGTAGAAGTTATTGAAGCTCGTGCCAAGGAAGCCGGAGCCGAGATCATCGCTGAGGGCTTGAAGGTAGAGGGGGACGCCGGCGCGGCCCCCGCTGATATTACGGAATTTGTGAACGACGTCGCCAAAAATTTGTGATGCTCCTTGCAGAGGGGGCGGTTCCCGGGCGTTACCTCTCCTCGCCCGAAGAGAACCGCCGGGACGTGCCAACATGAGGCCGTCCCTTGTGGGCGCCCGCGTCGTCCGTCGGGGGGCGACGCGGGCAAAATTTGCAGAGTCGATTGAAGAGTTGGTGACAAAAAGCGAAGCCGGGTGAAATTGTCCTCCTCCCGGCTTCGCTTTTTATCGTTTTTTTGGTCCTTTTTTAGTGGATGCCATTCAGGAACCGGAGGGGGATTTCAGGTAAGATTGAGGGCATCCCCCTAATCAGCCTCAAAAGTGCCCTCATTTTCCAGATAAGGAGGTTCATCTGCGGCAAAGAGTTCACATTATAACCATGTGATATTAATGTA
>JAEXGX010000250.1 GCA_023450535.1 Pseudomonadota bacterium
GATTTATTCCCCCCGACGGGGTACGGGGCGGAGCCCCGATTTGAAATTGCGCTATTGCCGGATGGGACGCCAGGAGACGGCGGGGCCGTCTTTGCTGTTCACAATACGGATGAATTGTCCGTTGAGCAGGGGATTGGTAAAGGTGTAGTCGGCCCTTTGCATGTTCCCCCGGCTTTCCTTGCGTTCCAGTGCGCAGCGGATCATGATCTCGCCCATATCCACAATAGCCAGGGTTTCCGCCGCGCGCATGAGTTCATGTGCTGTGGGGGTGCTCAATTCATCCGCGATACGGCGGCGCAGGTCGCCAATGCATTTGAGTCCGGTGCCGAGCAGACTTGCGGAACGAAGTTTATACGGGCCGGGCGCGGCGAAATCGCTGAGTATTTGCTGCACGGCGTGGTTGCACTCCTGCCAGGCCGCGCCATGTTCCCGCTCGGCAAAGGAGCTGTACCAGGCCATGCGCTCCTGCGTCCGTGCGGAATGTTCCACTGCCTCTCCATCGTCCTTTCCGTTATTCGGGCACGTCCTCCCCGCCGCGTATGCGGCGGCTTCGCCTCCGCCTATCCAGCCATAGACGGCTGAACCGGAAAGGTTGGTGCGGAAGTTGCCCACATGATCCCCGGCAGCGTAAAAACCGGGTATATTCGTTTCCGCGCGCGGGGTGATCTCAATGCCTCTGATACCGTGGGGTTCATATTGCCCGAACACAATAGCGTGTTGTGCGGGATCCACCCCTTCTTTTTCCATTTGCGCGACAAAGCCGGTCATGCCTTCACAGCCCATGGCCCAGCGCATGTGCTCCAGATCTTCCGGATCCGCTCCGCCGCAATCCATGAGCGCAGGCCCGCGCCCGTTGACCATGAGGTCGGAGAATGCGGTATTCCAGATGTCTCCGGTGATATCGCTGGTGTCGCGGCTTGGTTCAGAGGTGAAAGGGCCGATAGGCGTTCCGTCGGGGTAACGGTACACGCCGATCCAGGTGGATTTGCCGCAGCGGGAGGCATAGCGCGGCCCGGCGTGGCGGTAGCCGCGATCCATGCCCACCAGCGCGCCGCCCACGCGCCAGAACTGGGCAATGGATTCTCCCGTGCAGGCGGGGCACACTCCCACATTGAAAAGAAGGCCGGGGGTGTTGGCGGAAACAAAGATGCGGCAAGGGTTGCCCGACGCCATGATCACGGCCTTGGCCCGTACGATGCGGAAGGAGGGATTCTTTTCCGAGGTGTCCAGCGCAAGCGCTCCTGCCGCACTGCCATCCTGCCGGGTAAGCAGCTCCAGCACAGGAGAATGATTGACAATGATCACTCCGGCTTTGCGCGCCTGTTCGGTGAGCACCTGTTTCTGGTTACTGCCGTCGTATTTGAGAAAAGCCTTTGGGCGTCCGGGAAAGGCGTGTCCTTCAAAAATCCAGTCGCCCTTGGGTTTCATGTTGATGCCCCAGGAGTGCCAGAGCTGGGCGATTTCAAAGCTCTTTTCCAGAAAGGCGTCCATGACGTCACGATCCTGATCCGGGCCGACGAGGGAAGACAGCACCGCCTGGCGCGCAGAGGCAAGATCTCCGTGATATGCGGGGATATAGCAGGCGAAATGGTCATTGCCGCCCGCACCGGAACCACTGCGTTTTGTGTTGGCTTTTTCCAGCACCACGGTTCTGGCTCCGGCCCGCGCGGCGGAAATCGCGGCCATCATGCCCGCCACGCCGCCGCCTTCCACCACAACGTCAGCGTCCAGGATTTCCTTAATCGGCAACATAGCTGCCTCCTTTTTCCCTGTTCGCAAGATGGGGAGAATCAACATGCAGAATCATGTGACTTATGGGGTGACGCAGTGTGAGCGCTCCGGCCGGGCAATCCAGCACGCATACATTGCAGTGCCAGCATTCGTCCGGGTACCGGATTTCAGGAATCTCTCCCCGGCCCGGTTGCCAGCCGTACACTTCCAGCGGGCAGATGTCCGCACATGTGCCGCAGCGCCTGCATTTTTCCGGATCTATTATCGGAGGCATGGAAAGCTCCTGTTCGGGGCGGGCAAGCCCGCCCCGGCTGAAGAATCATTACTTTTCGGCGTTAATGGCCTTGAGCAGCTTTTCGTGTTGTTCCACCGCCGCACCCTGCCAGATGCCCTTTTCCTGGTAATAACGCACGACGCCTTCATGGTAGGGCGGAGCGTATTCGTAGATGGTGCCCCAGTCGGGGGCGATGGGGGAAATGCTTTCCCACTCTCCCCGGTTTTCATCCACAGCCTTGATGATCGCATGGGTTATTTCCGGGTCCATGTCGGCGCGGGCGTAGATGGCGTTGCGGTACATAATGGCGCGATCAATGGCGTGGGAATTGTTGAAATAAGGCGCGTGGGCGGGCAGGGAGTTGAGGTAGAAGCCGACGGGCAGTTTGGTCATGAGAATTCTGCCTTCTTCCTCTGAAGGCTGCACATACAGGTTTGACCCTGCCGCCTGTTCCAGTTCCATCATGAACGGACCGGAACCGGTGCTGAGAGCCACGTCCACCCGCCCTTCAATGATATCCGTGGATGCCTCGCGGAAATTGATCATGGTCAGACTGGCCTTGAGATCGGATTCTTTCAGGCCGGCACTTTCCAGAATGGACGTGCCCACACGGTCAAACAGGGGGTTGCCGGGCTGACGGAAGAACGCGATCTTCCCCTTGAGATCCGACCATTTTTCAATGCCCTTGCCGGGTACAGTGATTACGCCGTACAGGTTGCGGTTGCCTGTGATGACCGTACGCAAAAAGGGTTTTGCGCCAATTTTATCTTTCCAGATGCCAAGCCCCTGGAGCAATTCCACGGTGTCGGGGCCGGCATGCACGGCGAGATCGACCTGGCCTTTCTCCATCTTGGGCAGCCAGCTGGCCGGGCCGCCAATGGGCTGTACGATGACGCGCTCGACCGGTGTGTGCTCTTCAATGGTCTTGGCCAGAGATGTTACGATCATGTGCACCACGTTACCGGATGCGGGCACAGAAATAACCAATCGTTTCGGCCACTTGACTTCAGCGGCGGACGTGCCGGGCAGGGCGAAGGCCGCGCAGGCAAGGAGTGCGAGTGAGGCTGACAAATGACGCAGTTTCATGACGTACCTCCAGGTTGAAAGGGCAAGGCAGAATTTCCGGTGATTCAGTTCACTCCACAGGCGCCTGAACGTTTCATGCGCAGGAAGAGCAGACCTATAATCGCCAGAATGACCGCAAGAACACTGTATTGAGCCGCATCGGGCAGAGGAATGAAGATCCCCGCGCCGCCAGCCAGCAGAACTGCACGCTCCCACTTTTCCAGGTGCACCAGCAGGTAGCCCATGACCCCGGCGGAAATGGCGAGCAGCCCCGCGAACGAGGAAATGAACACCAGCGCGGTTTCCCACAACGGGCCGACAAAGAGCAGGGCCGGGTACACGATAAAGGCCCAGGGCACCAGAAATCCGGCAATGCCCATGCGCAGGGCAAGCACCCCTGTGCGCGAAGGGTCGCCGCCGGAAATGCCGGAAGCCACAAAGGCCGCAATGGCCACGGGCGGCGTGATGAAGGAGAGCGCCCCGTAATAGAACAGGAACATGTGCACGGCGATGGGCTCCACGCCACTGCCCACAATGGCCGGGGCCAGCATGGTCACGGTGAGCAGGTAACAGGCGATGGACGACATGCCCATGCCCAGCACAAAGGAGGCCAGGCCGGACATGGCCAGCAGCAGGTAGATGTTCCCTCCGGCCAGATCGCCCAGTTCGTTGGAAAGGTTCTGGCCTGCGCCGGTGACAGTCATGGCTCCGACCAGAATGCCAATGGCCGCGCACAGCGGAATGACCATGATCATACCTCTCGCCGTGCCTTCCAGCACTTCAAGAAAACGCTTTCCGGTCAGACGTGTCTGAGGCGAGAGCGCAGTGCACAGCACCAGAGCTGTCAACGTATAGACAATGCTGCTTTCCGCCGACCATTTCAGCACGCCCATGCAGACGACCAGCACGGCAAAGGGCGGAATATAATACCAGCCGTTGCGCAGTACGTCGCGCACGCGGGGCAGTTGCTCTCTCGGCTCACCCGTTGCGCAGGCCTTGAGCGCCTCAATGTCCACCTGGACAAGCAGGGTGCCGTAGTAGAGCACTGCGGGCAAAAAGGCGGCGGCGCATACCGTCCAGTAGCTGACGCCCAGAAAGTCCGCTACCAGGAAGGCCGTGGCCCCCATGATCGGCGGGGTGAACATCCCCCCGGTGGAGGCCACAGCTTCCACCGCGCCTGCAAGTTCGGGCGTGAATCCGTTTTTTTTCATCATGGGGATGGTGATCTGGCCGGTGGTGGCCACGTTGGCCGCCACGGAACCGGACAGAGAGCCGAAAAACATGCTGGAGAGCACGGCGGTTTTGGCCGGGCCGCCACGGTACGCTCCCAGACAGGCCCGGGCCAGATCACTGAAGAAATTGCTGGCTCCGGTGGCCTGAAGGATGCACCCGAACAGGATGAACCCCGGCACGGTGGAGGCCGCCACAGCGATGATGCCACCCCAGTAGCCCTCGCCGCTGAGGAACATCCAGCCCGTGGCGCCGGCATAGGTGAAACCCGTGCTCATGAGGAAACCGGGAAAGAGATCGCTGTAGACAAAGTAGAAAAAGGCCCCCAGGGAAAGAATGACCGGAGCGATCCCCGAGGTACGGCGCACCGCTTCCATGAGCGCCACGGTGAAGCCCCCGGCCAGGAGCATCTGCCACCAGTTGGCATCGCCCCATTCATAGATGAGGGTGTCGGCATTCCAGGCGATATAACCGCAGGCCGCCAGGGACCAGAGGGCCATGAGCGCGTCGTGCCAGGGCAGGCGGGAGAGACTGTCGCCCTTGTGCCGGGGCAAGGCCAGCAGGGCAAGGCTGACCAGAGCGCCCGCACAGATAGCCCGGTGCGCCACCGGATAGATGACGATACCGAGCAGGAAGAATACTTTGAAAAGCACAAGGATGATATACAAGGTCCAGATTGCGCCGAGAACGAAGGCCAGC
>JAEXGX010000284.1 GCA_023450535.1 Pseudomonadota bacterium
CCGAAAGATACTGTCTGTGATAAAACGAACCGCGGACAGCACGTCGGTTCGCGGGCCGTGCGGGAATTCATTGAAGAGCGCCAACCTGCCGTATGTCTTTGCGGACATGTACACGAAGCGGCGGGCATGCAGCTCGTGGGGCGCACGCAAGTGCTCAATCCCGGCTCCCTTGGTTCGGGCGGCTATGCCCTGTTACGGCTCGGCGAGGAAACGACCCTCACCCCGCGCCGGATCGGAACCTAGCCCGCCTTATCCCGGTACACACATTTTTCTTTGAGGAAAACATGGCTCAGGAAATCAACGAACAGGAACAAATCGAAAAACCCAAAAGCACTCGGCGCGTCGGCAGCCATAAAAAAACGGCAGTCGCAGCAGATGTTGAAACAACCCCCGAGGCAAAGAGCGGCAGCACGGAATCTCCCGCCAAGAAAGATGTTGCCGAAAAACCCAAAACCGTACGCCGCACACGCAAAAGCGCGAGTATAAACAACGGCGAAACCGAACCTTCTGCGGCAGACACTACGCCGGACACGCTGGAAGCTCCTGCCAGGCCCCGGCGCGGCCGCCCAAAAAAAACGGATGATTCTGCGCCCGCCGAAGCAAAAAGTGAGATCGATACAAAAAGCGAGATTAATACAAAAAGCGAAGCAAAACGGAAGGTAAAAGAGGAGAAGGCCGCAACGCCTCCTTTGGCAGACGGTGAACAAACACCGACGAAAGCAGCCGCAAAGACTCCTGAAAAAGCCACGCGCCGCCGGACAACCAAAAAATCCGAAAGCACGGAATCTCCTGCTGTATCCGGTAACGGTAAGAACGCACGTTCTGACGCGCCTGAAGATACATCTGCTGGCGCATCTGCGAAGAGGGTTGAAGATGCCGCGTCTGAAGCAAATGTAAAAGAGCCTGCGGCCAAAAGTGCAACCGCTCCCCGTAAAAGGCGCAGCACCGTGCACCGGGCCGAAAGCACCGCGACCCAAGCCTCCCTGATAGAAATTTCCGTGCCGGAACCTGCCGCTGGTCCTGCAACTGGCCCCACAGAAATTCCTGCGCCGGCGGCCCCCCCCCTGAAGAAGGAACGTGCTGCTGAGCGTCCTGTCGGGCATTTGGAAGAGGATCTGACAGAGCAGGCGGCAAAACCGTTAGCAGAACATTCGCCCGAACAGTTGCCCGGACAGTTGTCGGACAAGCCTGCTGCTGCACCGGCAAGCGAATCCGAACCGGAAAAAGCAGCCCCGGCAAAGCCGGAAACGAGCAAAAACAGCCGGGAAGACGCCGCTTCTCAAGCGTCTGCCGAGCACCGTACTACCCCGGAAAATACCGTGCGCGAACCAGCCGAAGCACATCCGGCAAATGCGCACACGGAAAGCGCACCAGCTCGCCGCGCCCCCGGCAAGGGAACTGCGCCAGCCGCACGGGAGGAACTCCAGCCCTCTTTTTATGATAACGACAGCGTAGTCAGGAGCATTCTTCCGGCGTTGGAGGAACGCGAGCAGAATTACGCCAACCGGAATTTCCGCCAGAATTCCTACGGGAATGACCGACGCAGGAACAACAAAAACCGATCGCATTCGGTCAAGGGACAAAACGGAGTCCAGCCCGGCTACGGGCAGGACTATCCTCCCATCCTGCCCGGTCCCATGAGCTATGACGACATGCCGCCGCTCCCCGGCTATGGCCAGGACGGCAAGCGCCAGATGCGGGGCCGCAAACGGCGTCCCGGCCTGAACGGGAACACCTATGATCCCTACGGTCAACCCGTCTTCACTCCGCCGTATCCCGGCTATGATCCGCAGTATGAAGATCCGGACGCAATCCTGCCCGTGGCGCAAAAAATGCTCAACGGGCAGCCTGATGACATGCTCGACGATTTTGAGGACGACGGCCCGCAGCCCGCTCTGCCCGGGCAGCCCTCCCTCGCTCTGCCCCCTTCCGAGGAAGAGTTCGACCCGGACGCACTGGATGAAGCCGTAAACGGCAACCGCGTCCAGCCGCAAAAAACCGCCCGGCAGCAGGAACACAGAAATGATCGCAGGGGCCGCCGCGACAGCAGGCCCGAGCAGAAGCCCGAATTTAAGCAGGACATCCGGCCAGACAGGCTTGCTCAGGACAAATCAATAGCAGAAGAAGCCCCCCGCGAAGTCGACACTGTGGCCGAGCGCGCCCCCAAACCCCGGGAAGAGTCAGCTCCCGTACCCTCCCTGCCCCCCGGTACCAAGCGCGTACTCTATGTCAGTGTCGTGCCCGATGAACAAGTGGAAGTTGTCATCACCGACAACGGGCAGGTTGCGGAATATTTCGTGGAAATGGCGCATCAGGCGAAAATCCGCGGTAATATCTACAAGGGCATCATCAATAACGTGGACATCAATCTGCAGGCGGCCTTCGTCAATTTCGGCGGGGGCAAGAACGGCTTTCTCCAGATTGATGAAGTCCACCCCGAATATTGGCTGAGCCACCACGATTCCAACAAGGGTCCCAAGTATCCTCCCATTCAGAAAGTGCTGAAAAACGGCCAGGAAGTTCTGGTGCAGGTGGTCAAGGAACCCGCCGGAACCAAGGGCGCGTTTCTCACCACCTGGATCTCCCTGGCCGGGCGCTACCTTGTGCTCACTCCGGGGCAGGAGCAAATCGGCGTATCACGCAAGGTGGAAGACAACGAGGAACGCTCCCGCCTGAAGGAATTGCTGACGGGCATCGAACCCGGCGAAGACATGGGCGTGATTATCCGCACGGCCAGCGAAGGCGCGAGCAAGACCAGCATCCAGAAAGATCTTCAGTATCTCAAGCGCCTGTGGAAAGACATCCGCAAGAAGGGCATGACGGAAAAGGCTCCCTCCCTGATCTACCAGGAGGCGGACCTGGCCACTCGTGCCGTACGCGATTACCTGGCCGAAGACATCCACGAAATATGGGTGGACGACGAAGCCACACAGGTGGCCATCCGGGAGACGACCAACCTGCTCTTCCCGCGCCGGACTGAAATGGTCAAGTTGCATCAGGATCCACGCCAGACCCTGTGGGAGCGTTTCAACCTTCAGCGGCAGCTTGAGGAAGTCACCAGCCGTGAAGTTGTACTGCCCTCTGGCGGACGCCTTGTGTTCGACCAGACGGAAGCGCTCATGGCCATTGACATCAACTCCGGCAAGACCCAGGGCAAGAGCAATTTCGAGTCCATGGTGTTCCGCACCAACATGGAGGCGGCGGAAGCCATTGCCCGGCACCTCCGGCTACGCGACATCGGCGGACAGGTGGTCATCGACTTTATCGAAATGCGGGACCGGAACCACTGCCGCGAGGTGGAAAAGACCCTGCGCAACGCCATGCGTCTTGACCGCGCCCGGCATGACGTAGGCCACATGAGTTCCTTCGGGCTGCTTGAGCTGGTGCGCCAGCGCACCGGCACTTCAGCCATATCCATTTCCACGGAACCCTGCCCCTTCTGCCACGGCACCGGCGTGCGCCGTAACATGGAATGGCAGGCGCTCCAGACCCTGCGCGAGATTCAACGCAAACTGGCCAAACTCTCCGCGCAGGAGAACAAGAAAAAGGGCAACGACAAGAACGGCGAAAAAACCGCCGCTCTTGCCTATGAAACGGATTTTGAACTGGGTCTGTACCTGCTGAACAGAAAACGGGATCGCCTCAGCGAACTCGAAGCCAAGTACAATATCCATATTGAGATCCAGTTGAAGCATTAGCCCCCGCTGGGGGAAATGATTTACCCCAGTCCCCCACATTTTGCGTTGCGCCAGTTAACGTATTCGG
>JAEXGX010000296.1 GCA_023450535.1 Pseudomonadota bacterium
GTCAAGCAGAAGAAGCGCGCGACGCCGTATTTCCGCCAGCTGCCTGGTCGGGCTCAGACGATCCGGCGAGGAAGGCGCGGCCCCGCTACTGTACTGGCGCAGAATGTTTGCCACCCGCACCATGAAAAATTCATCAAGATTATTATGAAAAATAGCCAGAAATTTGAGTTGTTCCAGCAGGGGAAGATGCGGATCTTCCGCCACTTCCAGTACTCTGGCGTTAAAATCCAACCAGCTTATTTCGCGGTTCAGATAGAGATTCGGGCAGTCCAGCGCCTTCATTTCCTCGGCAGAACAGGGCTGCTCCGGGTAGGGAATTGATTCCTTTTCCTTCGGCGACACAACGTTCCTCCAGAGTCACAGACTGATGTTTCAAACCGTAAAGGTACTTTTGATGAAAAACTTTTTGAGGGTTTTCGCCGCCTACCGGCAACAAGGCCGCTGACGAAATCAGCAGCACTTTTTTAAGTGAATAATATAACAGGCCGCGTACACAAGCCAGCTTTATTTTTGTTAAATCTGTGTAAAATCACACACAGCCAGGCTTCCTCATGAACAGGCGTAAAAAAGAAAATACTGCAAACATTGTTGGCGCAAAACAGCTCCGTTATTTCCTCAAGCAAATTTCACGCCAAACACCTTGCCCTAAAACATTAAGGGCAACTCATGTTCTTTTTACAGAAAAATATACACGGTTTACAATTTCGTTATAGAGTGAGAAGGATTTCCCGCCGTCCTCTATTCCTGTCAAACCGGGAGTTTACCATGTGCGCTCTGCCTTCACGTCTTGCTGCGTTTTTTCTGTTCCTCTTTGTCTCCGCGTTTCTCGCCCCGCCTGCCCACAGCGCGCAAGGCGCCGCCCTCCCTGTTATTTCCGCCCGGGGGCTGCAAAAGATGTTGGAAGAGTCGCGGGGCATTCCGCTCGTCATAGAATACTGGGCCTCATGGTGCGGCCCCTGCCGCCGCTTCCGCCAAAAGCTCGAACGTGTGCGGGCGCTGTACCCGGAAAGCGAACTGCGCATTCTGGCGATCTCGCTGGATGAAAATCCGGAACAGGCCGCCGCGTATGCCGCGAAAGCGCCCTTCCCTTACCCCGTCGTTCAGGCCGACGAGGCCATGCGGAAAAGCCGGGAGGGCACGTCCATCCCCAGGACGGAATTCTTCGGACGCGATGGAAACATGGTTCGCGAAACCACGGGCGACATTCAGGAAAAACGGCTGAACTATTACGTCAGACAACTCATGGAAAAATAAGGCGATGTTGTGTAATACCCGGCCGCTGAGTGCGATGCTGTTCCTCCCGCATCGTCCATGAACGGAGTATCCCCATCTTTACAGTTCCTCGCCAAGAAGGCATTCTTAATCCAGTGATTAACAAGGACTGAGAAACCTCGCCCCGCTATGCGGGCATGCTCTCTTTCGGAGGAAATGTGCGACGTCCCATTAAACTGCTCATGTTGCTGGGCGCGGCCGTCGCGCTGGGCGGACTTGTTGTGCTCGCCCTGCCCACCCGCCCCACCGACGGCTTCACGATTTACGGCAATGTCGAATTGCGCCAGATCAGCCTTGCCTTTGAAAAAGGCGGACGCGTCGCGGAAATGCTGGCTGAAGAAGGAGATCGTGTTCACGAAGGGCAGATACTCGCCCGGCAGGATAAAAGCGCGCTGGAGCTGAACGGGCAACAGGCCGCCGCCCGGCTGGCCGCACTGGAACAAGCTGTGTTGCGGCTGAAAAACGGGGCGCGGCCTGAAGAACTCGCCCAGGCGCGGGCTCGGGTGGAGTCTGCCCGCGCGCAGGCCGACTTTGCCGAACGCCAGTACCGCCGCATGGAAACTCTGGCCGGAAAAGAGCGCGCCGTGAGTCAGCAGGATCGGGAAAGTTCCCGCTCCGCGCGGGATGTCGCGGCCGCGAGTCTGGAAGAAGCGAAAAAATCGCTGGAGTTGCTTGAAATCGGCCCGCGCGCCGAAGACATCGCCCAGGCCGAAGCCGAAGCCGAAGCGGCCAGAGCCTCCCTGGCAACTATCCGCCGCGATATCGAACAAAGCGAACTGAAAGCCCCGCGTGACGCGCTGGTGCGCTCCCGCCTGCTTGAACCCGGCGATATGGCCTCGGCCCAGCGCCCGGCCTTCCAGTTGCTTGTCGCTCACCCCAAATGGGTACGCGCCTATGTACCGGAACCGCGCCTCGGCCAAATCCGGCAGGGAGACAGGGCGGAGGTACTCAGTGACAGTTTCCCGAATCACCCTGTCCCTGGCAGGGTAGGCTACATTTCCTCTGTGGCGGAATTCACGCCCAAATCCGTACAGACAGAGGAACTGCGCACCGCGCTGGTGTATGAAATCCGCATTGTTGTGGAAGATCCCGATAACACCTTGCGGCTGGGTATGCCTGTAACCGTGCGCTTGTTGCCCGGCGGCGCGGAGCAGCATTCATGACCGCCCGGGCCCGCGTGGAAGCCCGTGATCTGCGCAAGAGTTTTGCCGTCCGGCATTCCCGCCGGGTCGTCACAGCGCTGAACGGCATAGACCTGATCGTGCCCGCAGGGGCCCTGGTCGCGCTGGTGGGGCCGGATGGGGCGGGCAAAACCACGCTTATGCGCGCGGTCTGCGGCTTTATCACTCCTGACGGCGGCTCCCTGGAAGTACTGGGGGTGGATGTCGCGCGGGAACCGGAGCAGGTACAGGCCAACATCGGCTACATGCCGCAACGTTTCGGCCTGTACGAAGATTTAACGGTGCGCGAAAACCTGGAGCTTTATTCCGATCTGTACGGCGTCCCCCGCGAGGAACAAACCGAACGCCTGCCCCGTCTGTTGTCCATGACCGATCTGGCCGAATTTGAAGATCGTCCTGCGGGCAAGCTTTCCGGCGGCATGAAGCAAAAACTGGGGCTGGCCTGCGCATTGGCCCGCTCTCCGGAACTGCTGCTTCTGGACGAACCCTCTGTGGGGGTAGACCCGCTTTCCCGCCAAGAATTGTGGGAAGTGCTGCTCAAGCTCGTGCGCGAAGAACATCTCAGCGTGATGGTCAGTACCGCTTATATGGACGAGGCCGAACGCTGCGATGTTGTCTATGTGCTGAACAACGGTGAAGTTCTGGCCCACGGCACGCCCGCAGAACTGCGCGCCCGTGCGGCGGGGCGCTGTTACCGCACGCATCCCGCTCCCGGTCTGCCCGCCAGAATCGTACAGGCCAGACTTTCCGACGATACCCGCCGGGTGGCGGACGCCGTGCCGGAAGGCGGCACGGTGCGTTTCATTTTGCACGCCGCTCATTCCGGAACAGGCAAGGATACCGAAACGGAGGCGCTGGAAGAAGCCCGGCGCTGCGGCGGGCTCGACGCCGCCCCCACGCCGGCCAGACTGGAGGATGGATTTATGGCCATCCTGCGGGAGCAACAAGAAAAACTCGATAAAAACCAGGCTCTCGCCGCGCTGCCTCCCCAAGTTAATGAGCGCCTTCAAAAGGCAGGACAGGAAGAGGTGATACAGGTGCGCGATCTGGTTCGCCGCTTTGGAGACTTTGTTGCCGTGGACAACACCAGCTTCAGCGTGGGCCGGGGCGAGCTGTTCGGCCTGCTCGGCCCCAACGGCGCGGGCAAGACGACTACCTTCCGCATGTTGTGCGGCCTGCTTCCCGCAAGCGGCGGCATGTTGCGGGTGGCAGGCGTAGATCTGCGCGTGGCAAGGGCCAAGGCGCGTGAACGCCTTGGCTATGTAGCTCAGAAATTTTCCCTGTACGGCAGTCTCGACGTGCGGCAGAATCTGGAATTTTTCGGCGGGGTATACGGTCTGCGCGGAGCGGCCCTGCGCGAACGCATTGCAGAGCTGCTGCATGAATTCGGACTGGAAGATCGGGAGCGCGCCACAGCGGGAGAACTGCCCGGCGGCTACAAGCAGCGCCTGTCCATGGCCTGCGCCCTGTTGCACCGGCCCGGCATTCTGTTTCTGGATGAACCCACCAGCGGCATTGACGTTCCTGCCCGGCGCGCCTTCTGGCGGCGCATCACCGGGCTTGCCGCGCAGGGCACTACCGTGGTGATCACCACCCACTTCATGGAAGAAGCCGAATACTGTGACCGTATTCTCATTCAGGATGCGGGCCGTGTGCTGGAACTCGGATCGCCCGACGAAGTGCGCACCCGCGCAGGAGGGGCAAAAAACATGGAAGAGGCGTTCATCCGCATCGTCAAAACCGCCAGAGCCGGGAGCGCGACATGATCTCTCCCGCCCGGGTCCGCACCCTCGTCCGCAAGGAAGTACGGCAGATTCTGCGAGACGGGAGCAGCCTGCTGATCGGCCTGCTCTTGCCCGCCGTACTTATTTTCATCTTCGGATACGGCATTTCTCTTGACCTGAAAAAGGTTCCCATAGCCATTGTCATGGAAGATTCCTCCCCGCTGGCCCGCGACGCGCTGGCCGGATTTCAGGGTACAAGCTACTTTTCCCCTCTCCAGGCAAATTCCATGCGCGAGGCGGAAGAACTCATGCGCAGGCGGGAAGTGGACGCCATTCTGCGTATCCGCAATGATTTCAGCGCAAACCTTGCCGCAGGAAGCGCCCCTGTACAGCTTATCCTGCATGGCATCGACTCCACCAGCGCCAGCCTGGCCCAAAGCTACACGGCGGCGGCCCTGGGCGAATGGGCCGCAAAACTTGAGGATCGCGGGGCAAACCCGACTGCGGAAAGCGCCCCCGGATCAATATATGTGGAACAGCGCATCTGGTTCAATGCGGCCAACTCCAGCACCTGGTATCTTGTGCCGGGCCTGATCGTGATCATTATCACCATCGTGGGAGCCTTTCTCACCTCCCTGGTCATGGCGCGCGAGTGGGAGCGCGGCACGCTGGAAGCCCTGTTCGCCACTCCCGTACGCCCCCTGGAAGTTTTGCTGGCCAAGATCATCCCTTATTTCTGCATCGGTATGGCCGGTCTGGGTCTCTGTTTGCTGGCCGCGCGTTTTCTGTTCAACCTGCCCTTTGAAGGCTCGTTCTGGCTGCTGCTGATCAGCTCCATGCTGTATCTGCTGGCGGCTCTGGGCATGGGGCTGCTTATTTCCTCTCTGACCCGCAGCCAGTTTCTATCCGGCCAGATCACGATTCTGGTCAGTTTTCTGCCCGCAGTACTGCTTTCCGGTTTTCTGTTCGACCTGCGCAACGTGCCTCTGGCGGTGCGCCTCATCGGACATATTCTGCCCTCCACCTATTATATGGAGTTACTCAAGACATTGTTACTGGCCGGAGACAATCTGCCCCTGGCCGCGCGAAACTGCGGAGTGCTGGCGCTGGACGCCACGCTTTTTCTGCTCGGCGCTCTGCGCGCGACCAGTAAGAAGCTGGGATAATTTTAAGGTTCGGGGCTCTGCCCCGCACCCCGCCGGGGGGAATGATTCCCCCCGGTCCCCCTCAATATATTGGGGTGCTGTCGTGATGTTTCAATCCACAGTCGCCCCCATCTCGCCGACTGACTCCGCAGCCGACGGCCAGGGGGCGTGCGGATTGCCCCTCCCTGAGGGGGAGGTTTCAAAGCATAAAGGAATTTTTGATGAAAGAAGTTATTATTCTGCTCTGGCGGATATTCTGCATGTGGCGCAAAGAGATGCTGGATCTGCTGAAGAATCCGGCCAACCGCATTGTGCTGGTGGCCCCCGTGCTGGTGCAGAGCATCGTCTTCGGCTACGCCGCCACCTATGATTTGAACGACGCCCCCTATGCTCTGTCCGATCAGTCGGGCGGAGAAGCGGCCCGCGACTTCGCCGCCCGACTGGACGGAACCGGTCTGTTCCGCCGCGTGACCACGCCTGTTACGCCGGAAGGCATTGCCGCCGCGATGGACGCGGGCGACATTCTGCTGGGTATACAAATCGGGCAGGATTTCGACCGCCTCCTCTCCGCCGGGCAGGCTGCCCCGATTCAGGTCATTCTTGACGGGCGTAACTCCACCACCGCTGCTGTGGCGCTTTCGGCAATCAGCGCCGTGGCGGCGGAATTCAACGCCGCACGCGGCGTGCTCCCTCCGCTTCGCCTGGAATGGCGGGCCTGGTTCAACCCCAATCTGGAAACACGCTGGAACATCATGTCCGGCATGATCGCCTCCCTGAGTCTGATGCAAATCATGATTCTGGCCGGCTTGTCCATTGCCCGTGAGCGAGAGGAAGGCACCTTTGACCAGCTTCTTGTCACACCGCTCACCCCGACCGAAATTCTCGTGGGCAAGGCCGTACCTTCCGTGTTCATCGGCATCCTGCTGTCCGGAGCCGTACTGGCGATCTGCGTATTCTGGTTCCGTATTCCTCTGGCCGGGTCGCTCGGCACGATTCTCTTGTGTCTCGCCGTTTTTTCCCTCTCTGCCGTAGGCATGGGGCTGTGCCTCTCCGCCGTGGCAAAAAACCTCCAGCAGGCGGTAGTCTACGCCTTTGTGCTGCTTCTGCCCATGTTCCTTCTTTCCGGTCTGGCTTCGCCCGTGGCCAGTATGCCGCAGGTGCTGCAAACAGCCACCTATGCCAACCCCCTGCGCTTTGCCCTGGTCTGCTTGCGCCGCGTGTATCTGGAAGGTGCGGGGCTGGCGGATATCGCGGTCAACTTCATTCCCATGCTGGCTGTAGCCGCCGTAACTCTGCCTTTGGCGGGCTGGCTGTTCCGTAACCGCTCATAAGCGCCGTTCCGCCAGCGTGACACACTATTTATTTTTAAAAAGAGTCCTCCTTTTTTTGAAAAAGAATTTCATTTTCTTGACAAGTTTTCCATTTTCTCTTACAAAGGATTTGCCATTACACCTCCTCACCTTCAATTTGATAAGGAGCATGACGTAAAACCTTCTTGTCCGCACAACAAAGAGAACCTGAACAGCACTCTATGCGGACATCGCAGGGTAAACCCTGCGGGCAGAGGCGAACCGGGTGACGGACCGGTTTTTATTCCCCAACCTTCAATCTGTTAAGTTTCGCTGTCTGGCGTATTGCCGGACGGAGAAGGAGCCCGTCGCGTACGTCGCGGCGGGCTCCATCCGTTTAAACATTAATTGTTTCTGTAAAATATTCGTTAACTTGTCAAAATATTATTGGATCACTTCAAAGTTAAACTGTTCTAGAGCATTTCAACGTTGAAATGCTCTAAATAGAGGCCCTGAATGATTTCCAGTCCCTTGCAACATGCAGTTCCATTCCATTATCCAGAGCTTTGAAATGCTGTTTTCCGCAATGAATTTTGAGCTGCTCCGGGGTACGCAAGTTAAACAGGTTGAGATCTCCCTTTGTTTCCATCACAAAATACAGGTGTTTTTCCCCATTTTTGTCCAACAATACAGCCCAATCAGGGTTATACGTCCCAAGAGGCGTTTCAATTTTAAACTTTTTTGGAATTTTAAAAAAGAGTTTTACATCCGGATCATGATCCAAAGCCAGCGCAAAAGGCAATTCCACTGTGTCGCTGTCGTAGATAATATAGTCATAAACACTGTTATTCACTGCAACCGCATTCTTTTCCAGGTTGGCAATAAGCTCTCGACTGTCGAATATCTCCTGAACATAGTATTCTTCTCCGTTCAGTTTGAGATAACGTATACCATCCACAGCCATTTCATGCCGCCTGTTACGAATGATCTCCACACATTTCTCAATAAAAAGTTGCGGATTATTGTTCAAGTCCTGCAAACGGTCACTCTGCAAGATGATATCGCGCACCGTAGCCCGCTTGGTAAGCGTTTGTTCACCTATCACGGCCAGAATATCCGGCAAAACACTGTAACTGTTTTCCACGTCCCGCGTTCTAAACTCCCGTTCCGTATGCGACACGCCTGCGGACTGAATATGAATATCCGCAGTCTGTGACACAATGACGGCTTTGGGAATACGCTCCATTACCTGTAAATCCTTAACGCAACGACTGACAAGTTCGGCGCTGTCGATATTAACCCGGTAAGTGGTTTTCTGCTTGATTTTATCCCATAGCTCCATGAAATCCTTGTTGAGCAGGACTTTTTTGTTGAGCTTGACAATAACGTCCTTGGAAGCGTCTCGCAGGGGCGGTTTTGCGTCAGCTTTACTGATAATTTCTTCAAACTTCCGGCGGGCGGCTTCAAATTTTTGGGGTAAATCTAGGGTTCCGTCCCGAAGGGCGCTTTTCATGGTGTCTTTAATCTCGCCTTTTTTGCCTATATAGCCCTTTTGTTCGAAATGCTTGATAAGTTCCTCTGCCTCTTCATGGCTGACAGCCTTTTCCTTTTCCACGGAGGCCGTGTAGACAAGCCCGGTGATTACTCCGGCGTCCACTTTTGACACGCCTGTAACAGCCTTGACGACTACCTCTCTGGCGGCCGCCAGTTCCAAGGGCAAAGCCAGTGAATCTGTTTTCAGGGCATCCTTCAGCGCGGGCAAGACTTGCCCCTGTGACGAAATATAGCCTTTGCTCTCCAGATGCGCGACAAGCTGTTTGGCATCGTCCTCGGCTATGGCGCGCTTTTCTTCCACGGTTTGTGTATAACTCATACCAGCGAAAAGATTGAGTTGCAGGATACCGAACTTCATGCCCGTTTCCTCTTCAATCTCGCGTTGCAGAGTTTCGGCAAACTCGGCAAAACTCTCGTTGGCCATGACGTGCAGCAAGTTGATATCTTTGTCCTCAATGCGCTCTCCGTCCTGATTGACGCACAGGCGCAGGCCACGTCCGATTTTTTGCCGACAAGTGAACGTGGAACGCTGCTCGATCAGGGTGCAGACCTGGAACACGTTGGGATTGTCCCACCCCTCCTTGAGTGCGGAGTGCGAAAAGATGAACCGGAGCGGGCAGTCAAAAGACAGCAGCCATTCCTTGTTTTTCATGATGGTATTGTAGGTACTGTCATCAGCCAGGGTGTCGCCGCTGGTATCCTTAAAACGCCCCTGCCTGTCTTTGGAAAAGTAACCATCGTGAACGCGTTGTACGGGAAGTGGGAAACGTTCCCGCAGTTCGGCGAATTTGGGCAGGGCCAACAGTTCTGTATAACATTCCTCGAACATTTGGGCATAAATGCCCTTAGCTTCATCGGCTGTTCTGTATTTCTTGACTTCATCAATAAAGAACAGGGAAAGAACCTTGATCCCCTTCTCGAAGAAACGTAATTCTTTCTCAAAATGAGTTTCAATAGTGCGGCGTATCTGAGCTCGCTTGAGGAGATTTTCATCAATATCGCCAATGGCCTGCCCCATCCGCAGGTACTCGGTGTTGCCAAATTCCACAGCTTCCTGGCCGGGAGAACAGTCAATGCCCGTAACGGTATAGCCTTCATACAGTTCCCGCTCGCCGGAAAGCACATACAAGTCGGATGAAGGCTTGAGAGTTACAGTTTTACGCGAAACTTTGCCCTCCTTGTTCTGTACGTCCATTTCGACCCTGGCTTTGAAACCTTTGTCGCTGGAAACGGAAAGCAGTTTAATATAAGGCTTGTTGAAACTGTTCATCACCTGATTTGAGGACACGCAGATCTGTTTGACCAAGCCTTCCCGGTAAGCGTCAACGGGCGTCAGGCGGTACAGCAGATTGACTTTTTCCCGATGGGTGGCTGAATAGCGCAGGACGCAAAGCGGGTTCAGCGAAGCTATGGCCTCCCTGGCCTTGGGCGTGTTGTCCACACTCTGCGGTTCGTCAATGATCACAATGGGGTTGGTGTCCTGAATGAAGCGCATGGCGCTGACGCCAGAGAGCTTGTCCTGCACCTGATTGATGATATTCTCGGCCTTTTTGAAGGCATCGATGTTGATGATCATTATTTCAATGTTGGAGCTGGTGGCGAACTGGCGCACATCGGACAATTTTGTGCTGTTATAAATAAAATACCGGTAAGGAACATTATTGTACTGCAACGCAAAATGCTCTCTGGTGACTTCCAGCGATTTATACACGCCTTCACGAATGGCGACGGAAGGCACCACGATAATGAACTTGGTAAAGCCATATTCCTGGTTCAGTTCAAAAATAGTTTTGGTATAAACATAGGTCTTTCCCGTGCCGGTTTCCATTTCCACGCTGAACTGGCGCCGTTCAAGAGCCTGTGACAACGGCAGTGCATTACGCTTCTGAATTTCGCGCATGTTGGCGAGTATGGTCTTATCGTCAACAATCAGGGTATTGCCTATGCCGAATTCATTTTCAAGAATACGGTGCTGGTCATCCTGCGCCATAATGGAAAAGGTAGCGCGCTTTCTTTCCTGCCCGATGAACAGGTCGGACACGGCTTTGACCGCGTGGATCTGGAATTCCTGGTGTTTGAATTTAAGTTTCATGCTCCGCCCTTTATACCAGTTTCAATTCAATGCCGCGATCGCGCAGAATGTAATGCGCATTGGACATGGCGGAATCGTCGGCCAAGGAATTTTCAGCAACGACAATTTTTGCCGGGACGTATTCGG
>JAEXGX010000340.1 GCA_023450535.1 Pseudomonadota bacterium
GCTCGAGCCTTCCCAGTGGCCGGATGTACAGGCACTGATCGGCGATTCCAGCGACAATGTGCCAGGTGTGCGCGGCATAGGAGAAAAGACGGCGGAGAAGCTCTTCCGCGATTTTCCTTCTCTGGAATACCTGCGTGACCATATGAACGAAGTGCCGCCCGCCGTGCGCAAAAAACTGGAAGGCAACGAAGAAGCCATGTTCCTGTATCGGGAACTTACTCGTCTGAATACTGCCTGTTGTGCGGATGTTTCCTTGCAGGAGCTCAAGGTGCGCCCCTTGCCGGGCGAACGTCCCGGGCAGATGGCTCTGAGTTTTCTGCGCGAGTATGAAATGGGGTCTTTGCAGCGTGAACTGGCCGCTCTGGTGCAACGGGGGGTGGTGAACACGGAAGGAAGCGCTGAAGAAGGCAAGGAAAAAACAGGAACGGTTCGGGAGCAATTGTCCCTGCTGGGCGGCCCCGCGCGCCGTACGCCGGAACTGCCCCATGCACGAAGCGTTGAGGATTTGCCCGCCTGCGAGGGAAAACTTGTAGCTCTGACCCCGCCCCCATTTTCCGTGCTTTCCGCCCGAAGGGATTGTTCTGCTCTGGCCGTGGCCGTGCGCGGCGGGGAGGGGGATAACGCTGGCAGTGTGAAAGAAGTGTTATACGACGGCCCCTATGCCGCACTGGCGGGCTGGGCCGCGCACGCCGCCAGGATCGTGACGCCGGATGTGAAAAAACTGCTCCGTGAGGAAGCTGCCTGGAAAGTTCTGCCCGCGTCTTTGTGGTTTGACCTGGGGCTGGCGGCGTATCTGCTGGCGCCTGAAGACCGGGATTACAGCTGGCCCCGCCTGTCTGCGCAACATGCGGAAAAAAGCGGATTGGAGCCGGAGCAGCCGGGAACATTGGCTCTGGCCCTGCACGACGAACTGGAAGGGCGGTTGACGCAGGCTGACCTGGAACGCCTGCTTCTGACCATCGAGCAACCCCTGACCGCCGTGCTCGCGAGTATGGAAGAGGCGGGCGTACGGGCGGATCTGGATGCACTGGATACTTTTTTGCAGGAAGTTCAGCGCGATCTCGACAAGCTCACGGCCGATATTTATGACGCCGCCGGAGGACCGTTCAACATCCGTTCCGCCCAGCAGATGGGGGAGGTGCTGTTCAAGCGCCTGGGCCTGCCCACGCCGAAATCCACCAAAGGAGGGCAGGCTTCCACATCGCAGGATGTACTGGAAAAACTCTCCGGCCACCATTCCGTAGTAGACAGGTTGCTGGAATTCCGCAAACTGGAAAAGATGCGCTCCACTTACCTTGAACCTCTGCCCCGCCATGCCGGGCCGGATGGGCGTATTCACACTACCTTCAATCAGACGGCCACGGCCACGGGGCGCTTGTCGTCCAGTAATCCCAACCTCCAGAATATCCCCGTGCGGGGAGACATGGGGCGCAGAATGCGTTCCTGTTTCATCGCCGGACCGGGGAACACGCTGGTTTCCGCCGACTATTCGCAGATTGAACTGCGGGTGCTGGCGCATTATTCGCAGGACCCTACCCTGCTTGCGGCCTTCCGTAACGGGGAGGATATTCACACCAGAACAGCGGCTCTGCTCAACGACATTGAGCCTTCGGCGGTTACGCCGGACCAGCGGCGCGGCGCCAAGACCATCAACTTCGGGCTGATTTACGGCATGGGCGCGCGTAAACTGGCGGGAGAGCTGGGTATTCCTCTGGCGGAAGCCCGCGAGTTCATGGATCGCTATTTCGCCCGCTTCGCCCATATCAAGGAATTTTACGATACAGTGGAGGACGAGGCGCGCGAATTGGGCTATGTGACCACCATGGCCGATCGCCGCCGTCCCCTGCCGGACATGCGTTCCCAGAGCGCGCAATCCCGGGCACTGGCGGAACGCCAGGCTGTGAACACCCTGATTCAGGGCAGTGCGGCGGACATTATCAAGCTGGCCATGCTGGCCGTACATGAAGATGAACAGTTGCGTTCTTTCTCCGCCCGGCTCATTCTTCAGGTACATGACGAACTTTTGCTTGAAGTGCCGGAAGAACACGGGCAGGAGGCCGGAGAACGCCTTGCCGCACTGATGATAAATCTGGAAGGGAAAGGTGTGCGTCTGGACGTGCCGCTGGCAGTGGACTGGGGTGTGGCACGTGATTGGGGCGCGGCACACTGAGCCTGGAAAGTGGAGCGTTCCGACCTCGAACCTCTCCGGCTGGAATTGTTGCAGAGCGAAATCTTTTCGCATTGTGTGATAATTCCTGACACAAAAGGAGATCGCCATGAAGCGTTTGTTCTTTTTTCTGTTGACGGGAATGAGTCTGATGCTTGCGGGCTGTTGTCCGCATCATGGGCCTTCCGCTCCGCCGCCTCCGTATCACGCGGGGTATTATCGTCCCGGCCCTCCGCCCAGAGCGCCGTATGGTGCGGAGTATTACCGTGTCGCGCCTTATGGTGCGGGATATTACCACACCGCTCCTCGCCATGCCGGCGCGTATGTTCCCCGGCATCATGGAATACTGAGAGAGGGTCACTGGAGATAGTGCAGCCCGGCGCGGAACTGAAAAAGCATTGCCGTGAGTTTTTTTTTCTTTAACCAAAGATTCAATCTGGATTAAGCATGAAACACCGTTTTTTATTTCTGGGAATAGCCTTCGGCCTGGCCTTGTCTGTATTGTCTCCTGTGAATGGCCGGAGCGCCGCGCGCGCCGAAACGACGCTGCTGGTCTATACTGCGGTTGAACCGGAATGGCTGCCCAGATACAAAAAGGCGTTTGAAGATGCCAACCCCGGCATTCATATCAAGTGGCTGCGCGAAGGCACGGGGACGCTCACGGCCCGCCTGCTGGCGGAAAAGGACGCCCCCCGAGCCGACGCCGTGTTTGGGCTGGCGGCCAGTTCCCTGCTGGTGCTCAAGGCGCAAAATATGCTGGACCCCTACACTCCGCGCGATTTTTTCAAGATCTCTCCGGTGATGCGCGATGCGTCGGATTCTCCCTGCTGGGTGGGTATTAATGCCTGGGCTACGGCCTTTTGCGTGAACAGGCTGGAAATGGAAAAACGCGGCCTTGCCGCGCCCCGGAACTGGGAAGATCTGACCCGCCCGGAATACAAGGATCTTATCGTCATGCCCGACCCTGCCGCGTCAGGCACGGGGTACATGAATCTGGCCGCGTGGATACAGATGTGGGGGGAAGAAAAGGCCTGGGCCTATGTGGACGCTGTGCGGGCCAACCTTAAAATGCTCTCGCCTTCCGGCGCGCGCCCGGCGGCCATGGCCGCACAGGGGGAAATCCCCATAGGCGTGAGTTCCGGGGCTTTCGGCGCGCCTTTTGTGAAGCGCCGCGCTCCGTTGGACATCATCGTGCCCGACAATGCGGGCTGGGAAATGGAAGCCAGCGCCATTGTCAAGGGGACTGCGAATCTTGAGGCAGCCCGTCGTCTGATGGACTTTTGCTGTTCCGAGGCAGTGGCGAAGATTGGGGCGGAGTTCTCCGGCATGCCCGCCCGCCCCGAATTTGTGGCTGACAGGGCGGCGGCAGATCGTCTGGCTCCCGTTGACCCTCAATGGGGCGCGGACAACCGGGAACGTCTGCTGGCCGCGTGGCGCGCCCGCTATGGCAATTGAGCGAAGCGCCTTCCTCGCTTGCCTGCCCGTTGCTTTTCCTTTAGAGCAGTTTAACTTTCACTCCTGTACGGGCGTATCGCCTGCGAAATCGCCGGAAACAGCGGCTGAAGAAGGGGAATATCATATGAAAAAACGTATCATGGTGGATATGTCCGCCACGCTGATTCATCATGGCCACGTCCGGCTGCTCAAAAAGGCCAGTGAACTGGGCAGTGTGGTAGTGGCTCTGACCACAGACGAGGAAGTGGAAAAGAAAAAGGGCTACAAGCCGGAACTCTCCTTTGAGGAACGCAGGGAAATTCTGGAAAGTATCCGCTATGTGGACGAAGTGGTGCCTTCCGGCTGGCTGATTGATGACGCCTTTCTGGTGGAGCACAATATCGATCTTCTGGTACACGGGGACGATAATTCCAATATCATCCCTCAGGAAAAGCTGGCAATCTTTCCCCGCACCGAGGGCGTCAGCAGCTCCGAGCTGCGCCGCCGCGTGCTGGACAGCCTCATTGCCATCAATATTCGTCAGGAACGGGCGGAAGGCAGTGACCGTGTGGCCCGCGCCCTGTTTGAGACTATTAAAAACGAATTCAGGCTGGATTGAGTATGAAACGTCATTTTTCACTTTTCGGGATTGCTTTTGGCCTTGTCCTGTCCCTCGTGCTTCCGGGGGGCGGTATAAACGTCGCGCGCGCTGAAACGACCCTGCTTGTCTATACCGCCATTGAACCGGAATGGCTTCCCAAATACAAAAAGGCCTTTGAGGAGGCCAATCCGGGTATCCGGATTAAATGGCTGCGTGAGGGGACGGGAACGATTACGGCCCGTATTCTGGCGGAAAAGGAAGCTCCGCGCGCTGACATCGTATTTGGTCTGGCGACCAGTTCCCTGCTGGTGTTCAAGGCGCAAAATATGCTGGAAGCCTATACTCCGCGCGATTTCGACAAGCTTTCCCCGGTGATGCGCGACGCTTCGGACTCTCCTTGCTGGGTGGGCATCCACGCCTATGCCACGGGCTTTTGCATGAACCGGCCGGAAATGGAAAAGCGCGGTCTTGCCGCGCCCCAAAGCTGGGAAGATCTGCTCCGCCCGGAATACAAGGATCTTATTGTCATAGCAGACCCCGCCGCCTCGGGTTCGAGTTACATGAATCTGGCCGCATGGATGCAGATATGGGGCGAGGAGAAAGCCTGGACCTATGTGGACGCCCTGCGCTCCAACCTCAAGATGCTTGTGGCTTCCGGGGCGCGCCCGGCGGCCATGGCCGCACAGGGAGAAGTACCCATAGGCGTGAGTTACCGGGCGCTCGCCGAGCCTTTTTTGAAGCGCCGTGCTCCGCTGGATATCGTGGTGCCCGAGAATGCAGGATGGGAAATGGACGCCTGCGCCATTGTCAAGGGCACGGCAAAATTGGAAGCGGCCCAGCGCTTTATGGACTTCTGCTGTTCTGAAGCTGTGGCGAAGCTCGGTGCGGAGTTCTCCGGCATGCCCGCCCGTCCTGAATTTGTGACGGACAAGGAGGCTGCTGCCCGTCTGGCTCCCATCAATCCGCAATGGGGCGCGGACAATCGGGAACGTCTGCTGGCTGCGTGGCGCGCCCGCTACGGTAACTGACATGGGCTTTCTGGAACTGCGGGATCTCGCTAAAAATTACGGGCGGGCGTCTGCTCTCGCACCCACCTGTATTGACGTGGAACAGGGGGAATTTCTTTGCTTGCTCGGCCCTTCCGGCTGCGGCAAGACCACGTTGCTGAACTGTATTGCGGGAATTATCGAGCCTTCGTCCGGAACAGTGCTTCTGGATGGGCGCGACATCACCCGGGAACGTCCGGAACGCCGCCGCTGCGGCATGGTGTTTCAAAGTTACGCCCTGTTTCCCAACCTCAGCGCGGCGGACAATATTGCCTACGGCCTGCGCGGGCCGGACTGGCCCGTCGCCCGCCGTCGCGAACGCGTAGCCGAAATGCTGGAACTGGTGGGGATGCCCGATTACGCTTCCCGCCGGCCGGCCCAGCTTTCCGGCGGCGAGCAGCAGCGCGTGGCTCTGGCGCGCGCTCTGGCCCCCGCGCCTGCGGTGTTGCTGCTGGACGAACCCCTGTCTGCGCTGGACGCCCGGGTTCGCATCCGTTTGGGTGAAGAATTACGCACCTTGCAACGGCGGGTGGGCGTGACGACCGTTATGGTCACACATGACCAGCAGGAGGCGCTGGCCCTGGCGGATCGCATCGTGGTCATGAGCAAGGGCCATGTGGAGCAGGTGGGCACGCCGGAGGAGATCTGGCGCGCCCCGGAAAATCTGTTTGTGGCCCGTTTTGTGGGCGATATGAATTTTTTTGTCCTGCCCGGTATGGCGCCCGGTATGGCGAAAGGAGAAATCTGCGGCATCCGCTATGAAGATGTGCGGGTGCTGGAAGCTACGGAACTTTCGCTGCGGGACGAAGACACCTGGGCGGCCCGGGTAGAGGCGGTGCACTACATGGGGCGCTATGTGCGCCTGCGTTTGCTGCTTCAGGATTACGCCACCCGAATCCATGCCGATCTTCCTCCGAACGAGGCCAAGGGCTTTGCCGAGCGTGATCTTGTGGCCGTGCGTCTGCCAAAAGAGGCCCGCCGGGTATGGCGCGGCCAGGGAGAAATTTTCGGGGAAACGACGCCTGCCGGAGGCGGAGAATGAACGTTCTCTTGCCTTCCCGCCGTACCGCTCCGGCCAGCCTCGGCGGAGCGGTGCTGCTTTGCGCGCTGTACGTCTTTCTTGTATACCCGGCGTTCGCGCTCCTCTCGCACAGCGTGCGGGACGAAAACGGCGCGTTTGTGGGGTTGGCGCACTTTTCCGCCTACCTTGCGGAACCGGGCCTGTCCGCCGCGTTGGGGCATTCTCTGCTCATGGCGGCTGTAAGCACGATGTTCACCGTCGCGTTGGCCTTTGTACTGGCCTATGGATCCACCCACAGCCGTATGCCGGGGCGCCGGGTTTGCCCTGTACTGGCACTTGCTCCTCTGTGCATGCCTTCCATGTTGCCCGGCATCGGCATCGTGTATCTGTTCGGCGCACAGGGACCGCTCAACTGGATATTGGGCGGGCATGATTTATACGGTCCCCTGGGCGTGGTCATGGGCAGTGTATTTTTTTGTTTGCCCCATGCCGCGCTGTTGTTGCGTTCCAGCCTGGAGCGGGTGGATCGCCGCCTGTACGACGCGGCCTCCGGTCTGGGAGCAGGGGCGTGGCGGCGCTTTTTCAGTGTCACTTTGCCCGGAGCGCGTTACGGCCTTGTCAGCGCCGCCCTTGTCAGTTTCACCCTCACCCTCACTGACTTCGGCGTACCCAAAGTGCTGGGCGGGGATTATTCCATGCTGTCCACGGAAATCTACGCTCAGGTCATCGGGCAACAGAATTTCGGTATGGGCGCGGCCATCAGTCTGGTTCTTCTTCTGCCCACGGCGCTTACCGTGACTCTGGACTGTCTGGCCC
>JAEXGX010000424.1 GCA_023450535.1 Pseudomonadota bacterium
CATTATGACCTTGCTGTCATAGAATCGCAAAAGGCGGAGGAACTGGATCGCATCATCCCCTGCCGGATACAGGCTGTCCCCGCATAGCCGTTTCATGTTCCGGCAGTGCAGCGCCCCCCCAGCGGATACACGCCATGCCTGAAGCATGAGCAGCTCGGCACTGTAACGCCGTCTCCTCCCGTCCCCTTCCACAGCAACAGGAGCGCCGTCAGCAATCCAACGCTTCACGACAGCGTCCCCCACACCCATTTTTTTGCAAATCTCCCGCATACTGCGAAGGATGACGGGGGCGTAGACAATTTCTTTCATTCCCCCAACTCCCGCACGCAGATTTCCCATTTCCCCGTCTCGCCGTAAGCTTTTTGACAAATCAGACGCACCACCTGCCTGTCGTCGTACCAGTATTGCAGGTGGGTCATGGCATCCTTGAGCTGCTTGGCCAGATTGTCCAAATCCGGCTTGTGCGTGTGCTGCAGCCGGCCGCGCAACATGGCCGCCCGGCGGGATTTGCTCACACTTTTGGGCGCAGGGAACACCGCCCGGAATTCCAGCGATACCGCCCCGGCTATGGGCACATCCGGCGTGCGCGTCTTTGTATTTAAATATATCTATGGGGTGGGATGTATTTATATTCTTCTTTTCTTCTTTTTTTACTTCTTCCTTATAAGAGGGTTGCCCGCCGGCTGCCTAAACCTCTTTTCCTGACTCTTGGTAACTATGCAAATTTACAATGGTTATCACAACAAAACGGTTGCCCACATTTTCGACTTTTAGAAGGTCGTCAGCTTCAAGGTGGGCAACCATTCTTTGCAGGGGGCTTCGCGGTACTCCAAGGCTTTCCGGAAGGTGGTTCATGACGGCGCCGAATTGGCCGGGAAGAATGTCCCGGCCTTGATAGCTGCTCTTTTTTCACGCCGCGCGGCTGAGAAAGTTGATTATCAACCCCTGAAAAGAGTTCGACAACAAACGGCGGAATGTTTATCTTTAAAGACAAGATTGACATGCTGAAATACTGGTCAAACATCTCAAACATCTTCGCCATGCTTGAGGTGGCCCTTATTGCCACAGCTTTTTCAAAGCAGTTGGCAAACAGGAACGGCGCTGGGAGTTTATTTCATCATCTTAGGCGCATGGATTCACGGGCTTTCAGACAAAGGGGGCAAGCGATGAGTTATTATCTCTCGCTGTTTATCGGCGGCACACTCGTTGCCTTAGGCGTATACATTGCATACCACCGTAAGGGCTGGATTCGGTAATCCTTGAGACATAGGCTGTTCTTTAGAGCCGCCTTTTCTTTACCTACAGTAAGGGGCCTGTATGAGAATGTGGATGCTTCCCCCAAAAACAATGTGCCGCAAACATCTATTGGGAGAACACGTCGAGTTGCACATGCTCCTCGGAAGTATGAAGCGTAGAAAAAACATCCAAGGGTTCATATCCGGTAAACTGGTTGACCCTCGCCTCATGTTTCAGCGCCATGAACAGCTCGTGCACGAAATGGAGCAACGCGGATACAAGCACAGTTCCCCGATGACTGAGTCGGACTGTGAGGCCGCAATCCAGCCATACGACTGTACTGAAGCCGATATTGATATTAAGGCAAATGCTGAGGAACTGGCGCGGCGATGCTCGGAGTGTGCACGTTGCGCGGGTGGATAGAGTTTCATCGCCATCACTTGTTCGGGTGGTTCTCCAGAGCCGCCTTTTTTGTTGCCTTACGGTTTTGTATCGCGCCCTTGTCAAAACGCCGTCCAAGCGCGGCACGATTCCATCGGGTATCCCTCCCCTATTCGTCAGCGGAATTTGCTCTTCTTCCAGAATCAACGTATTTTAATAAAAAAAGAGAATGCCTATGCCAATAGTTCTTGTATTGAGCGCATACAAATTTCTCTTCTATTCCAATGAAGGCATTCCTCCCAAAGCGCCTCATCCATGTGAGAAGCGCGGATGGCGAAGCCAAAATCTCATTGACGTCACCCTTCGCCGTATCGGTCAATGCAGGGTTTTCTGCGTCGGAACTAAGAAAAATCCAGAGGCTTGTTGCCGGACATCAAACTGTTTTGCTGGGGCTTTTCATGACTATTTCGCCTAAAAAAGTATGGTTTGACGAAAATTCCATGTGGGTGGAGCTCTAAGATGCCAGAATCCTTGGTGTGCCTCTGGTTTGGTTTCCCGGACTGTTTGATACCCGCCCGGAACAACGTATGGGTTATGAATTGAGCGCCTTCGGCATTCATTGAGACACCCTGAATGAAGACATTTCCATTGCCGGCTTGCTTGCCGGAAATGGCGATCTGACAACGCAACCCTGCGAAGTTGCCTGACCTCCCATCTGGACGTTCAAGGCGTGAATTGGCTGCAGAGCTTTCTGGCCCCAAAAACTCTCTTATGCAATAACAATGGCAATTCGCACACGAAAAAACAGAGCCGCGCAATATCAAGTATATTGGAATAATCCATATACTGGAAAGCGTGAATCAAAATCCTTTTAAGGATCATGAGAAAGCGTTTGCCTTTGATTCTCTCGTACAATATCAATTACGCTTTGAGAAAGAAAGTTTTAGAACTGCCGTGACACAAGATTGTTACGCCCCCACGATTGAGGACGCTACCTATCTTTACCTCAACGAGAAACGCTCTTCTCCAAAAGATACGGAAAAATTTCTCTCTGCCATGTCCTCTATATTCGAACATATTGGGCACATAGTCCTGTCTGAAATCAAAACGGATGACATTGAGCGTGTGCAAAAAACTGATGCGGCTTGGACATAACCACAGCACCCGGCAATAGATAGCCACTAGCCCCCAAAAAAGGGCGTAAAAAAGCCATGCTATCGGGATGGTTGCCGTCACGAACTAAGGTGGGTACAGAATCACCTGCCTTGAAAAAAGCACAGCTACGGTTAGAGTCAAGCCAACAAAAGAACCCCTTACAAGAGCATATTTTAGTGGAAGTGTTTTGCAACTGAATTTTTAAAAATAAAAAATGGCTATTCAGTGGAGTAGGTCTAGCACTGTTGATTGCTGTAGCTAATATATTTAAAAAG
>JAEXGX010000011.1 GCA_023450535.1 Pseudomonadota bacterium
CCGCAGAGCTTACAGGCATGGACAGCAGCGCAAGCTCCGGCTTCGGACGGGAAACTTGTGGATCTGAACCAGGGTCTGGCAGGAAGATATTTTCAAGCGCAAAACGCTCTAAGGTTGCAGCAGGGCCGCCGGTTTTGGCGGGAATTTCTGGTTTTGCAAGGAGAACGCAATGAACGCCACTCGCAGGGAACACGATTTTCTGGGTGATATGGATATTCCCTCAGACGTTTACTATGGCATCCAGACGTGCAGGGCCGTAGAGAATTTCCGTATTTCCGGGATTGAAGTGTCCTCTCTGCCGCGTTTTGTTCAAGCCTTTGGATTCGTCAAAAAGGCAGCGGCAAAGGCCAACATGGAACTCGGGGCCTTGCCCCGAACCGTGGGGGAAGCCATTTGCCGCGCCTGCGACGAGGTCATTGCGGGCAAGTTTGACGACCAGTTCCCGGTGGACGTGTTTCAGGGCGGAGCAGGCACTTCCTGCAACATGAACGCCAACGAGGTTATTGCCAACCGGGCGCTGGAACTTATGGGGCACCAGAAAGGCGAATACCGCTTCTGTCACCCCAACAATCATGTGAACTGCTCGCAGAGCACGAACGACGTGTATCCCACTGCCATTCGTCTGGCTCTGTACGCCAAACTGACCGATCTCATGGGGGATATGGAGTACCTGCGTGCCGGTTTTGAAAACAAGGCGGAAGAGTTTAAAGAAGTGCTGAAAATGGGGCGTACCCAGTTGCAGGATGCGGTTCCCATGACGCTGGGCATGGAATTCGCCGCGTGGGCGATCACTATAGGAGAGGATATCCGGCGTATCGGCGAAGGGCGCGCGCAGATCAGCGATATCAATATGGGGGCCACGGCCATAGGCACGGGAATCAATACCCCGGACGGCTATGCCGAACTGGTGACCCGGCACCTGGAAGAAATCTCCGGGCTTCCCGTGGTGATGGCGGAAAATCTTGTCGAGGCCACCTTTGACACCGGAGCTTATGTGCAGATCTCCGGGCTGCTCAAACGCTTTGTGGTCAAGCTGTCCAAAATCTGCAACGATCTCCGCCTGCTTTCTTCCGGTCCCCGTTGCGGGCTGAACGAAATCAATCTGCCGCCCCGGCAGCCGGGGTCTTCCATCATGCCGGGCAAGGTCAACCCCGTCATACCGGAAGTGGTGAATCAGGTCTGTTTCGACGTCATCGGTAAGGATGTGACCATCACCATGGCGGCGGAGGCGGGGCAACTGGAGCTGAATGTCATGGAGCCGGTTATCGCGTATTCGCTGTTTTCTTCCATCGACCGGCTGGGCAATGCCTGCCGGACCTTGCGCGACCTGTGCGTGGACGGCATTACCGCGAACACCGAGCATTGCCTTGCCCTTCTGCGCAACTCCATCGGCATCGTGACGGCGCTGAATCCGTATATCGGCTACGAACTGGCCACGGCAGTCGCCCGTGAAGCGCTGGATACCGGCGATTCCGTCTATGAACTGGTGCTCCGGCGCGGTATCCTGACCAGGGAACAACTGGACGCCATTCTCAGCCCTGAACGGATGCTGAAGCCCGGCGAGGATGAAAAGCTAAAGGCGGAAATAGCCGAACGGCTGGCCAGCGCGTGAGCGGGGGATAGGAACCTGTCTGGGGTAGCCGCAATTCACTTGCGGCGGATTAGCCAACGGGCACCCCGAAAGGGTTGCAGCCCGCAGGGAGTACAGGCATGAACAGCAGAGCATAGCTCCGCCGTCAGACGTGAAACCTGCGGGTCGGAATTGTGTCCCGGCCATGTATAATTTGAATGTTAAACTGTTCTAGGGAAGAGGTTCCGCGTAGAGCACCGTTTCCCAGTTATTCATGAAGTGATGTTCCAGATAAAAGCGATATCCTAAATCCAGTTCATGCAGAAATTGGGGAATGGTAAAAAAGTCTTCCGGTCGATGATAGAGGCAGACGGCCAGCTTTGGCCTAAAATGGCGGAGAATGTCCACTGCGCCGCGCAGTGTGGCCAGTTCGGCTCCTTCCACATCCATTTTGACAAAATCCACACGCGGCCAGCGGCGGCGGGCAAGTTCGGCATCCAGGCTGATGAGCGGCACCGAGACACGCTCCTGCTGTGGCGCGCCTTGCTCGGTCGTACTGCCTGGTCCGCTCAAAGAGAGCGTGATTTTTCCTCCGTCCGTGTCGCCTGTTGCGGCCGGAATTAGTGTCATGCGGCGGGCAAGCTGTGAGTTGGAATTCCGATTGTGCAGGTAAAGCCTGCCAATTCCGGGGTGAGGCTCGAAGGAAAGCACCTGTCCGTTTTCCCCTGTCTTCGCGGCAAACATCAGGGCTGTGTCGCCATAGCAGGCGCCGCAGTCGATAATATAGTCTCCCGGCTCAACATCCACGACCTTTTGACCGCTGGCATAGCGATAGGGCGGAAAAGAGTCCAGCTGATACAGAAACTCGGCATCAGCATAGAGCGTGATAGTATTTCCGGCCACCGGCACGGCGTACCGGGCAAGCCTGCATCCCACGCCAAAGGCATCTTGCCGAATGGCGCATTGCATTGATTCGTCTTCATCCTGTACGGCGTATTGGTGTATCAATTGGTCACGCCGGGTGATGGCATCGGAAGAGTAGTAGGGGAATTTGACAAAACGATGCCCCAGAAGGGCATAGAGCGCCACAAGGACAAGAGTGTCCCGTGAATGCCTGTCCGCCAGCAGGGTGTAA
The DNA here is from genome assembly GCA_023450535.1 of Pseudomonadota bacterium. Lineage (GTDB taxonomy): Bacteria > Desulfobacterota > Desulfovibrionia > Desulfovibrionales > Desulfovibrionaceae > Mailhella. The sequence continues at coordinate 2,706 of JAEXGX010000011.1, forward strand.
AGCAGGCCCTTGCTCAGCGTTTGGGTCTCAATGGCCTGTGCGTTGTCGCGTATGAACGCGTCCGGGGACGGCAAAGGGTGCCGGGTGAACCATGCCTTGTCTTCGCGCATCTTTTCGGCGCATGGTCTGGCATAATAGGAAAGGCTGTTGTCCACATAATGGAATCGGGGGGAATCCAGACGTTCCCTTATACCCTGAAGCAGTATTTTCTTGAAAGAGGACAGGATAGGCATACTTTTATGGTTGAGGTTTGTTCAAGTAGAGTAATAGCTCTTTGAACATTAAAAATATAGTTATTCAGCAATGTTATTGCTATATGGTGGAGTTCTGGAGAGTTTCTTCCGGAAATGCCCGGCTATTGTAGCATATTACATTTCCTGGCGTGCAAACGGAACAAGTGTTCTTCTTTACTGAAGTCGGAGTTTGGCAAGAAAATCATGCCCAAAATCAGGTGAAATTTCAATACCTTTTTGGAGAAGAGTATCGTCACCAGTTTTTGCATAAATGTTGACGAAGTCAGCAAATACCCCCATGGCGAGCCGACAAAAATCTTTATAATAACGATTCTTAAAATGCTGGTTACAGGTATGATACATCCTTAATTCTTCAAGGCCGTGTATACTTCTATGCTCGACATGATTTCCTTCCGCAGAGGCGTAAAGAGATGCTGCATGGCGACGGTAAACGCTCATATGCTCATGAAGGTAACCAATAACTCCCTTCTCCGCGTGCAGCAAATGCCAATACCAATCTCCGGGAATAAGAGTCGTGTCAAACCAATCTGGCAATCCATCACAAAAGCGCCAGCGATACATGACGGAACT
>JAEXGX010000246.1 GCA_023450535.1 Pseudomonadota bacterium
TCCATGATGGGCTCGAGCAGCACGGGGCCAGCCTTCTGCATGGCGTCCTTGATGGCCATACTACCAGTAACGTAGAACGCCTGTTCAGAGGAGTCCACGTCATGGTAGGAGCCGAACACCAGATTGACCTTCACATCCACCACAGGGAAGCCGGCCAGCACACCGGACTTCAGGGCATCCTGAATCCCCTTGTCGATAGGCGCAATGTATTCCTTGGGAATCACGCCGCCCGTGATGGAGTTGATGAACTCGTATCCCTTGCCGGGATTCGGTTCCACTTCAATGACCGCATGACCATACTGGCCGCGGCCGCCCGACTGCTTGACGTGCTTGGTGTCGGACTTCGAAGGCTTGGTGATGGTTTCGCGATAGGCCACCTGGGGCTTGCCCACGTTGGCGTTGACGCCGAATTCACGGGTCAGGCGATCCACAATGATTTCCAGATGAAGTTCACCCATTCCCGCAATCAGAGTCTGGCCGGTTTCTTCATTGCCCTTCACCCGGAAGGAAGGATCTTCCTTCGCAAGCTTGTTCAGGGCGGCGGAAAGCGCGTCACGGTCAGCCTTGGTCTTGGGCTCAATGGCCACTTCGATCACCGGCTCGGGAATATCCAGGGATTCCAGAACCACAGGGCGCTTATCAACGCACAGGGTGTCACCGGTAGCAACCAGCTTCAAACCAACCAACGCGACGATATCGCCTGCTCCAGCCCATTTGATTTCTTCGCGCTTGTTCGCGTGCATGCGCAGGATACGGCCCACGCGCTCATTTTTGCCAGTGCTTGAGTTCAGCACGGTCATGCCGGACTCAACAAAACCGGAATAGATGCGGAAGAAGGCCAGGTGACCGATATACGGGTCAGCGGCCAACTTGAACACCAGGCCCGCGAGAGGCTCATTGTCCTTGCAGGCACAGGTGACCGTTTCTTCTTCGTTGCCGGGCACATGCCCAACCATTTCCGGAATGTCCAGCGGCGAGGGAAGATAGCGAACCACGGCGTCCAGCAGAGGCTGCACACCCATGTTGCGGAATGCGGAACCACACACCACAGGCACAATGGCCTGGGAAATGGTCGCCTTGCGCACACAGGAGATGATTTCTTCCGCAGAGAGAGTACCCGTCTCCAGGTAACGGCCGAGGAGTTCTTCATCTTCCTCCGCCACGGCTTCCATCATTTCCAGGCGCTTTTCATCATAGAGATCCTGCATTTCGGCAGGAATATCTTCTTCCCAGAACTCGGCGCCCTTGGTTTCTTTATTGAACTTGATGGCCTTGCCGGACACCAGATCCACCACGCCTTCAAAATGATCCTCAGATCCGATGGGCAGTTGAAGCATGACCGGCTTGGCTTTCAGACGATCACGGATCATGTCCACAGCGCGAAAGAAGTTGGCGCCGATACGATCCATCTTGTTGATGAAGCAGATACGGGGCACACCGTAGCGGTTGGCCTGACGCCACACGGTTTCGGACTGAGGCTCCACGCCCGCCACAGCATCGAACACGGCAACAGCACCGTCGAGCACACGCAGGGAACGTTCCACTTCAATGGTGAAGTCCACGTGCCCGGGGGTGTCAATGATGTTGATGGTGTGGCCAGCCCATTGGCAGTGAGTCGCGGCGGAAGTAATGGTGATGCCGCGCTCCTGCTCCTGTTCCATCCAGTCCATGGTGGCGGCGCCCTCGTGGGTTTCGCCAATCTTGTGGGACACGCCGGTGTAGAACAGGATACGTTCGGTAGTGGTGGTCTTACCGGCGTCAATGTGGGCCATGATGCCGATATTGCGCAGCTTGTCGAGAGGGAAAGTACGAGACATATATGACCTACCAGCGGTAATGAGCGAAGGCCTTGTTGGCTTCGGCCATGCGGTGAGTGTCTTCCTTCTTCTTCACAGCGCCGCCGCGGCCATTGAAGGCGTCGAGCAATTCAGCGGAAAGCTTGTTTACCATCCCCTTCTCACCGCGAGCGCGGGAGTAAGTGATGAGCCAACGAAGAGCGAGAGAAATTTGACGTTCCGGCCGCACTTCCATAGGCACCTGATAGGTGGCGCCACCGACGCGACGGGACTTGACTTCAAGGTGAGGCTTCACGTTGTCGAGAGCTTTTTCAAAAGCGCGCAACGCTTCTTCTCCCGATTTTTCGCTCAGAGTTTCCAGAGCACGATACACAATAGTTTCCGCAGGACCCTTCTTACCGTCGTACATGAGACGGTTCACGAAACGGGCCACGAGGCGGCTGTTGTAAATCGGATCGGGCAGAATTTCTCTCTTGGGAACAGGACCTTTACGGGGCATGGTGATTCCTCCGCGCAGTTTCTGAACAGGCAATTTTCGGAACCACCGAAAATTGCAGCCAGTTTTGTTTGTAAAACTCCCCCATACAGGGGCGGACAAATTCCGGATTGTGAAGCGCTCCGCCGCAAGACGGCAAAACGCATGACGTCCGGGTTCTGAACAACCGGACGCCATGCGACGTATGCCCTACATGCGATCGGAGAAACGCATCGACACGGGATCAGGACTTCGGACGCTTCGCGCCGTACTTGGAACGACGCTGACGGCGATCCGCCACGCCAGAGGTATCCAGCGTACCACGAACGATGTGGTAACGAACACCGGGCAAGTCCTTCACGCGGCCGCCACGGATAAGAACCACGGAGTGTTCCTGCAGATTGTGGCCTTCACCAGGGATGTAGGCCGACACTTCGATACCGTTGGTCAGACGCACGCGGGCCACCTTACGCAGAGCCGAGTTCGGCTTCTTGGGGGTGGTGGTGTACACGCGGGTGCACACGCCGCGGCGCTGGGGGCAAGCCTGCAGGGCCGGGGTCTTCTTCCGCTTCACAACCTTTTTCCGCTCAATGCGGATAAGTTGGTTGATAGTGGGCATGAGGTTCCTCCAAAAATTTGAAAACACTTTTCCGACCGGACCTTCCGGTCAAAGAAGTTTTATTAGACTCCCTCTCGATTCATGTCAAGAGAAAACGTGGTTTTACCGGAGCGTTTTCCGTGCCTGATCCTTAACTATTCACTGCTCTCTGCACCATTACGGACTTCCTCCGGCGACAGCCGACGGGCGTGAACCTTGTGAATCTGTTTGGCGTCGGCGTCCGTCACGGCAAAGCGCCAGCCCGCCAGATCAAATTCCTCGCCGGCCTGCGGCACATGTCCGGCGTCAAGGCTCAGGTAACCGCCAAGTGTATCCACCTCGTCCGACTCCATGATGATGCCCAGCGGCTCCAGATCCTCAAGATAGGCCCGGCCGGAAATTTCGTATTCGTCATCCGCAAGCTGATGAAAATCTTCTTCGCGCGGAGCATCGTGCTCGTCTTCTATATCTCCCACGATGACTTCCAGCAGATCCTCAATAGTAACCAAGCCGGAAGTTCCGCCGTATTCGTCCACCACTATGGCCAGGTGGTTCTTGCGGGAACGGAACTCCTGCAGCAGCTCGCTGGAAATCTTGGTTTCCGGCACAAAAAAGGGCGAGCGCATGATCCGATCCACCGGAGAGTCGTGGCCTTCGGGACGCACCAGGTATTCAAGGGTATCCTTGGCATAGGCGATGCCAATGATGTTGTCTCTGGTTCCATTATACACGGGAAGACGCGAATGGCCGGATTCCGTAATGGCACGCGCCACCTCGACGATGGAGGTACCCGACGCGACGCAATCAATATCGGTGCGGGGCGTCATGATGTCCTGCACCTGAAGTTCGTCCAGCGTCAGGATGGAAAGCAGCATGGAGCCTTCTTCGGCTTTCAGCTCTCCTTCCTCGCGGGCCTCTTTGATAGCCTGCTCGAGGTGATCCTCGTTTCTGCCGCCGAGACGGGAAAAAAGCCGCGACCACATGCTACTGTGGGAATCAGCGTCCAAGGGATGCTCCTGGTTTTTGAAGGTTGAAGAATCGTGGCGTCAGGGGGCGCCGCGCCGCCATATCACGTAAAATCCAGCTCGGAAGAACGGGGACTTCTCCCCCCGGAGCGACTGGCCGCCATGCCAGAGGCTTCCTGAAGTCCTGCCCCTGTTCCCAGGGGCTCCAGGCTTCCAGGGCATAACCGAGCACGGCGTAAGCGCGCCGGACGCCGTCCGCGCGCAGGGTGGCATGCCGCAGGGAACAGGCCAACCACAAGGTCAGCGGCGCGCCCCGTCCCTGCCGAAGGGACAGCAACAGGACGCCCCCCTGCGGGGCGTTTGCCACAGCTTCACGATGGACGGCGATACCCACGCCCGAAGCCGAAAGATTTT
>JAEXGX010000133.1 GCA_023450535.1 Pseudomonadota bacterium
GACGTGTTCTACACCCGTTCCGGCGGCGGGCTGACCATTTCCGGCGGTGAGCCGCTGGCCCAGGCCGATTTTACCCTTGCGCTTCTGCGCGAGGCGAAGAAGGCCCATTTACATACAACCATTGAAAGTTGCGGGCAGTATCCCACGGAAGTGCTGGATCAGGCCTGCCGTCTGCTGAGTTCCCTCATCTTTGACGTGAAGAGCCTCGACCCCATCCGGCACAAGGAATACACGGGGCAGGGCAATGAACAGATCCTGAAGAATATCAAACATGTTTTTGCCCATTTCCCCGATTTGCCCGTGCTTGTCCGTACCCCGGTCATTCCTGGTTTCAACGACAGCGAAGAGGAGATCATGGGCATACGCCGCATGTTGCCGGATCGCCCGAATGTCCGCTACGAAGTGCTGACCTATCATCGGCTCGGCCAGCCGAAATATGGATATATCGGCCGGCCCTGGCTGATGGACGGGATTGTGGCCGACGAATCCTTCATGAAGAGCCTGCGGGACAAACTGGCCCCATTCACACGCTGAATCCGGACTCATAACCTAATGAATGGGGCTTTGCCCCCCATCGGGGGGAATAATTCTCCCCGATCCCCTTAGCAGGCCGATTCGGCCCGTGCGGGGAGGTTCGGAGTGGCAGGGCCCCTCCTGGGTTATCGGTATTTATTTCTGTATGTTGCATAATCGATGCCGAAGCGGGCCAGTTTGCTGTACAGGGCGCTGCGGGCGATGCCGAGTTCCTGCGCGCAGAGGCGTACGTTGCCGTTGCATCGGGTCAGGGTGTCAATAATGGTTTGGCATTCTCGTTGATAGAGATTAGTTCCTGCATGGTCCTCCAGAGGAGGAACGGGCGCCACACGCGGCGCTTCATGCCGGGCCAGCATGGAATCAGGAAGCTCCGCATTGGTAATACGCGTGCCTTTTGCAACGTTCACGGCCCGTTCAATGATGTTTTCAAGTTCGCGGATGTTACCGGGCCAGGAATAACCTTGCAGGGTGCGCAGGGCTTCGGGGCTGAACCCCGTGATGGGGCGGTTCAGGGCCGAGGCATACTTGTGCAGAAAGTGGCCGGCCAGCGCGGTGATGTCGGAAGGGCGGCTGCGCAGGGCGGGAATATTGATGACCAGTACGCTGAGGCGGTAAAAGAGATCAGAGCGGAAGGTTCCGCGTTCCACGGCTTCGTTCAGGTTTCGGTTGGTTGCGGCCACAATGCGCACATCCACGCTTTTGGTTGAGGTGCCCCCCACGCGTCCGACTTCCTTGTTCTGGATGAGGCGTAACAGATTGGTCTGGGCCTCCATGGGCATTTCCCCTATTTCATCCAGAAAGATGGTGCCGCCGTCCGCCAACTCGAATTTGCCTGGCTTGCCATTTTTCGCCGCGCCGGTAAAGGCCCCGGCTTCGTAGCCGAACAGTTCGGACTGCACAAGATCGCGTGGGAGTGCCCCGCAGTTCACCACGACAAAGGGCGCGTTCTTCCTGGCGCTGCCATTGTGAATGGCATGTGCGAACAGTTCTTTGCCTGTGCCGCTTTCTCCAAGGAGCAGAGTGGTAATGTCGCTTTGCGCGGCGACCTTGGCCAGTTGCACGGCATTGACGATGATATCCGACTCGCCGAGGATATCGGAAAATTTGTAAATGGCCTTTGAGCCTGCAGTGCGTACGGCAAATCCCTGCATCCTGGCGGTTTCGGCCAGTGTGCAGACCGCGCCTTTGCCCTCCGGTATAAACGATGCGGAGAGAATATAGCGCTTTTGTACGTTCCCGACGCGAAGCGTGGCTTCCTCATCCATGATCGCTTGTTTCCGCTTGAGTATCTGCAGAAACGGCGCGCCGTCGTGCACAAAATCGGAAACCGGCCCGAGCGAAACGCTTGCTTCCCCGGGGATGCCAAGCATGTGGCGGGCGTGGGCGTTGGCCGCCTTGATGTTGCCAAGGCGATCCAGAATAACGACGCCGTCTGTCAGCAGTTCAAGCACAGTTGCCTGATCACTTAAAAGATCATGTACATGATGCTGATTGTTAATGTTGGCGGCAATGGCGTGGAGCAGGGCGGGCGTGGCCGCGTGATAGGCATCAAGCGGAAGGACCAGACCGAGAAAACCGATTATCCGGCCTTTGCCGCCGCAGAGCGGTTCGGCACAGCAGCCCCATTGATGATAGAGCGGGTTGAAATGTTCTGCTCCCACTACCTCCATCGCAGCTTGCTGTCGAATGCACAAAGCAATGGCGCTGGTTCCCCATATGTCCTCATTCAGGACATTTCCGATGCGGAAATATTCCGCCTCAAGCAGTGCGCAATCTCCCAGACTGTGCAGCAACACCCCTTCGGGAGAAACCAGCATGAGGGCGCCGTGCTCCAGAGAAAAGCACTCGGCGTATTCCCGCATGACGGGCAGTGCCGCCTGAATGAGTTCACAGTGTTCTTCCTGAAGTTTTTTCAGACGGCGAATTTCCGGTGCGGCGGGCGGAAGGATGCGTCCTTTGCCAAAGTGAGCAAGGGAGCGCCGCCAGGAATCAAGGATAACAGGACGTACCGCAGGGAAAGATTCCAGTTTTTCCCCGGCCATAAAGCGGCACAGTTCTTTAGCCATGTCAGATTCATGTGGCATTGTCTGTCTCTCCGGTTACGCGTCATTGTGACCTTAATTGAGACATAGTCAAGAAGTTAATGTACGGAATCCGACACAAGGCTCTGCTTCAAAAGTTTTTTTAAGTGTACCTTGTGGTGAAAAAATAATAATATCAATATAATATAGTAAGATACGATTTCTGGCACGGCTTTTGCTGTTCTTCTGGAGTCGGCAGACATACTGCCATACGGCAGTATGCCGCATGTTCAATCCATAACTCCAGAGGCTGGCTATGACAGGAAAATCTTTTCTCTTGTGTTCTCTTTTGGCCGTCAGCTTGTGCGCGGGTCGGGCATCCGCCGCTGACTACAATATCCGCTTCGCACATGACGGATCTCCGGACGCCGTATATTCGCAGACCTACCGTAAGTTCGCGGAGCTGGCTTCTTCTTATTCCGGCGGCAAGGTCGCGGTGAAGATGTATGAGAACGCGGTGCTCGGCGGGGACCGTGAAGTTACGGAATCCACCCAGCGCGGTGATCTCCAGATGGGCGGCTGCGGAACCTCCAATCTTGGCATTTTCTGGCCCTCGGCTATGGCTTTTGACCTGCCCTTCATTATTGATCCCGGCAAAAAGGAAATTTTGTACAAAGAGCTTAATGACGGCGAACTGGGGCGCTACATGAACGAGCAGTTGGCCAAAGTGAATTTGATGGCGCTGGTCTATGCGGACTGCCCCAACCGCCATTACATGACGAACAAGCGGGCCATTCCTGATTTGGCCGCACTCAAAGGCATCAAGATGCGCACTACGGCCTCTCCTGTGGACAATATGCTGGCCGAGACGCTGAAAATGATCCCGGCTCCCATGGGCTTTGCGGAAATCTATACTGCGCTTCAGCAGGGAACCATTGACGGCGAACTGCTCAGCCTTGCCGACTATTATACCAGCCGTCGCGGCGATGTGCTGCATTATACCCTGCCCACGTCCCATAGCTATACCTGTATGGTGGGCGTGATCAGCAAGTCCTACTGGGATGGGCTGCCCGCTGACGCCCGGGCCGCGCTGAAGAAGGCGGCGGTTGACGCATGCGCCTTCGGCCTTGCGCTCGTGGACCAAATGGATGCGGACGGGGAAAAGTACGCGACTGACAACAAGATGACCATTTATCCCTTTACAGAAGAAACCCACGCGCAGTTCATCGAAGCGGTCAAGCCGGTTTATGACAAGTTCGTGCCGGATATTGACCCCACGTTCTTCTCTCTGCTCACGGCAACGCAGAAATAACGCTGCAAACGCCCCCTCAGGAATGATGACAACCCCGCGCTTCGCGGAGTTTGCGCCGTCTAAGCCGTAAAACGGCTTGACGGAAAGGCCAGAAATCAGTCGCTTACGGCGCGGCAAAGCTGCGGCCTGCTCCTGATTTTTGAGGCCGCTGACGTTATCAGCAGCCTTGAGGGGGCGAAGCCTCCTCCCCCCCCGGCAGGGGAATCATTCCCCTGCACCTCCGTATTGCCTCCCTGGTCTTCAGGATCCCTTTATTGCCGTGAGGTATCTATGAGCGCAGTTCTTCGCTGGCTGGATGAAAATTTGGAGAAACCTTTTCTTGTCATCGGTCTGTTGACCTCAATCATACTCATTACCTATCAGGTGCTGTTTCGGTATATTTTTTCTGACATGCTGGGCATGGAAGGGAATACCGCATGGGCGGAAGAACTGTCGTTGATGTGTTTTATCTGGTGTTCCTATCTGGCCGTGCCCATTGCGATCAAAAAGCGGGACAATCTTTGCGTGACCGCGCTGGTCAGCCGCTTTGGAGAACGGGGACAGAACATTTTCTGGATTATTAACGAAGGCGCATTCCTTGTGCTGGCGCTGGTGATCATTATCCTCTCCAGCCAGACCATTTCCATGCAGATGCGCTTTCCCCAACTGACGACTGCTCTGCGCCTGCCGTATTATATTTGTTATCTCGCATTGCCCGTCAGTTTTGGGCTGATGAGTGTACGCCTGATCCAGAATCTCGTCCGCCAGATTCGCGTCTGCGGCGCAAAGGATTCGCTGATCGGCTTTGCCGTGCTGGCTGTACTGGCCGCTCCTATGCTACTGAGGGTAGATGCAAGCACCATTGCGGTACTTATGCTGAGTCTGGTGGTTTTTCTCGTTCTGGGCATTCCTATCGCGGTATGTCTTGCCCTGTCGGGGCTTGCCGCCATTGCCTGTTCCGGTGACCTGCCCTGGGGGAATGTTGCCCAGACCGCTTATTCCTCGCTGAACTCTTTCCCCTTCCTTGCCATATTCTTTTTCATCGCGGCGGGGATCATGATGGGCGTGGGCGGCATCAGCCGCCAGCTCTTTGAGCTGGCCGACGAAGTTGTGGGCGGAATGTACGGCGGCATTGCCATTGCCACCATTCTGACCTGCATGTTTTTCGCCGCCATCAGCGGCTCCGGCCCGGCTACCGTGGCTTCCATCGGCATGATGAGCATTCCGGCCATGGTGGAACGCGGGTACGGCAAGGTTTTTTCCGCTACCATCGTGGCCTGCGCGGGGATCATCGGCGTGCTCATTCCGCCGAGTAATCCCTTTATCGTGTATGGGGTTCTGGCCAAGGTTTCCATTGGCAAGTTGTTCATGGCGGGTGTTTTACCCGGCATCCTGACCGGCGGCGCACTCATGGTCTACAGTTATTTCTATTGCAGAAAGCGCGGATGGAAAGGGGAAGACCGCAAGTTCAGCCTGCCCCGCCTGCTGAAGGCCGTCAGTAACGCCAAATGGGGGTTGATGGTTCCCGTGATCATCCTCGGCGGCATTTACGGCGGAGTGATGACGCCCACGGAATCCGCCGCCATTGCGGCCGCATACGGTCTGCTGGTGGGAATATTTGTGTACAAGGGGATCAATCGGGCCAATTTTGTCTCTCTTATGGTGGACTGCTGTGTCACCAGCGCCGTGGTCATCATGTTGCAGGCCATGGCCGGGATTTTCGGCTTTGTGGTGGCGATTGAATCCATCCCCCAGCAGGTGGCCCACATCATGCTCGGATTTTCCGAGAACAAGTGGGTGGTGATGATCATCATTAACCTGTTCCTGTTGTTCATCGGAACCTTCATGGAACCGGCTCCTGCCACTATCATTCTCACGCCCATTCTGGTGCCGATCATGGTGTCGCTGGGCGTGGACCCCATTCACTTCGGCGTGATTATGACCATGAACCTGGCAATCGCCTTTGTGACGCCGCCGGTAGGACCCAATCTCTTCGTGGCGAGCAGCGTCAGTGGGTGCAGCCTGGGAGCCATGAGCCGGGAGGTTCTGCCCATGCTGAGCGTGCTGTTTGTGGTGCTTATTGCGATTATCGTGTTCCCCGGGATCAGCCTGCTGCTGACGCAGAACATGTAGGGCGGGGATTCTGAACTGTTCCTTGGGTATCTTGTCAGCCGTTATTGAGAAACGCTTTGCTGCTGAAATGACGCCATCACACAGGGCATACCGCCTTGCCTTGAACCCGGCGGCAATATGCGTTGCCGTAACGGCAGCCCGTGTACCACACGGGACAGAGGCAATATGTATCCCCGGCTGGCTGTTCTGTACCCCGTGCTGCTGTATGACATTTTGCATGATGAATACAGATATATAGCATTATCAGTGTTAGATGTGTATGTGCTTATATAGGGCATATTCATTAATGTTGTGACACGATATGTCATAATATTATAAATAAATTAAAACAGAAGGAGGTGATATTATAAAAATCTTTAAGTTTTTTGAAGTGTGCAGTTGACTTGTTATATCTTTTTACATGTCATGGAAAGGGGGATTTATGAGAAAGTTTATTCTATTTGCGTGTTCATTTTTATGCGTAGTGATAAATAGTAATGCTTATGCAAAAAACTATAATCTTCGTATGACGAGTAATATTTTTGAAACTCATTATGCCGTAATAAACGGTATCAAGCCGTGGATAGAAGATATAAAAAAATCAACAAATGGTCAGGTAAAAATACGCTATTTCAATCCAAACACCATATGCCCCGAGGGTGATATATTCTCTTCTACGGAGAGTGGTATTGTGGATATAGGAGCTTCAAATACCTCGCGTAATCTTAATGAATTTCCTTTGCATGATATGTTCTCTTTGCCCATGCTGGTTGATGACGCTGTTTCAAATGGTATTTTGAGTTGGAGAATGTACAAGGAATTGCCAGAATTGCAGAAAGAAGTGGACGGAAAATTCAAGGTGCTGGGGTATCAGGGGTGCGGTGTGCTGCGTGTGGGCACTATAAATAAGCCCATCAAAACGCTTGAAGATCTCAAGGGCTTGCGCATTATTGCCATCAACAAGCCGATAGCGGATATGGTGAAGGCTCTTGGCGCAAATCCCATCATTGTTCCTTTCCCTGACGTATATATGGCCCTGGCTCGCAACCAGGCCGACGGCATGTTGTTTGCCCTTATTGCCGCTCCCTCTGTGAAAACTCAGGAATTCCTGCACCATGTAACTGAAATCGGGTTACAGTCCGAACTCCGCGTGTTCGGTATTAACCGTAACCTGTGGGACAGTTTTTCGCCGGAGATTCAAAAGGCGTTTGAAGAGAATTGTATGAGCGAGGAATTTGCAGCGCATATCTCCCGGCCCTTTGACGACGGTGACGAGATAGCTCGTGACGTGTTCAGAAAGGCTGGCGCAAAATTCTATACGCTTTCCGATGATGAGCGGATTCGTTGGAGGGAAAAGCTGATCCCGCTGCATCAGGCATGGGCAGACCGCATGGTCGAAAATGGATTCTGCTCCAGGGCTGAGGCAGACAGTTTACTGAAGCGTCTCATGGAACTTTCTACTCAAGTCAGACAGGAAAGGCCCGGTAAGGTCATATAAGCAGCCCGCTGGCGTTGTTTGTCTCTCCTTCCCTTCGGAGCACTGCCCGAGGGGAAGGAGTTCAAGCCTGATTTCCCATAAAGAGATACAGGGGATTTCCATGACTGACATTTTGGACAACACTGCAAATAAGCTTTCTGAACTGTCCAATCGGTTTAACCGGCTGTTATTCTATGTTTCCATTGTTTCCCTTCTGGCCATGTGCGCGCCTACTGTCATTGATGTGGCATGCAGGCTGGCATTTCATCGCTCCGTGCCAGGGGCCATAGAACTTGTGGAATTTTCTCTGGTTACTATGGTTTTTGCCGGTTTTGGGTATGTGCAGGACAAGCGTGCCCATATCCGCGTCACGTTGCTTACGGAACACCTGAATCCTGCTATCGGCAGGGTCATGGACATGGTAGCATGTATCTCGTCCTGTGTGCTGATTTGCCTTATGGCATGGTCACTCTTTAAACTCGGCTTGTCCCGCTTTGCCAGTAGTGAAGCCAGTCCTCAACTGGCAATTCCTCTTTATGGATTTACTTTTTTTGCCTGTTTGGGACTGGTATTTCTGGCTTTTTCATTATTGGCCAACGCGATGGAGCTGATCGCGGCTTCCGCCAGGGAAAAGTCGAACTATCTGATACTCCTTGCTGTGATTATCAGCGCCGGAATGGCGGCTCTTCCCTTTCTGTGCAGGGGAACCGCTTTTGCGGAAAATCTGTTCCTCTTCGGGCTTAGCGGAATGGCCTTCCTTATGGCGCTCATTTTACTCGGAGTGCCCATGGGGTATGCCATGACGCTCATTGGTTTTATCGGCATGATCGCCATTTATCCATCCTTGACTCCTCCTATGGAAATGCTGGGACGCGCCGCATACAGCACGTCCGCTACCTATGCGTTCAGCGTGGTTCCCATGTTCGTTCTCATGGGGGAACTTGCCAAACATAGCGGTATCAGCCGTGATTTATTCACGGCATGCAGCGTATGGCTGGGCCGGACACCGGGAGGCATGCTGGTGGCTTCCATAGGCGGATGCGCCGGTTTTGCCGCCGTAGCAGGAGACTCTATGGCCACGGCCGTCACCATGGGGTCAGTTGCCTTGCCGGAAATGAAAAAGAAGGGCTACGATTCTGCTACTGCTTGCGGTGCGCTTGCGGCGGGCGGCACGCTGGGCATTCTTATTCCGCCGAGCACGGGGTTCATCTTTTACGCACTGGTCACAGAAACCTCAATAGGACAGTTGTTTATGGCAGGTGTCGTGCCAGGTATAGTCTTGGCTTCGCTGTTCATAGCGTATGCCGTCATCATGGCGCTGCGCCATCCGGATCGGGCTCCTGCGGGGCAGCGTTACAGTATGGCGGAAAAGTTTCGCGCCAGTTCCGGCATTCTTCCCATGCTGGGACTTATCCTCTTGGTATTGGGGGGGATTCTCGCAGGCTGGTTCAGCCCGAATGAAGGCGGCGCTGTGGGAGCTGCCGGCACAATGCTTTATGCAGCAGTACGCCGGCGCTTGACCTGGACTACATTTATCGAATCCCTGCGATCGTCTGCTCAGATAACCGCTACATGTCTGCTCATTCTTATCGGTGTAGGTCTGCTTGGTTATTTTTTTGCCGCTACAGGGCTACCGTATGAGCTGGCAGATATTGTGGTGGGATGGGATGCGAATAAGTATGTCATCCTGCTTGGCGTGGTGATTCTGTATCTTGTTCTGGGATGCATGCTGAGCGTTACTCCTATGATACTGCTTACGCTCCCTGCCATTTTTCCGTCCATTATCGCTTTGGGATTTGATCCTGTCTGGTTTGGCGTCTGTGTGGTCATTCTTATGGAATGCGGTCAGATTACGCCGCCTGTAGGTATCAATGTGTTTGCGATAAGCATCATGGTGCCGGATATCCCTATGGCGGACATATTCCGGCGTATCGTACCCTATTTTTTTCTCATGCTTTTCATGATTGTCTTATTGGTACTTTTCCCGCAGCTCGCGCTATGGCTGCCCAGTGCGTTGTTTTAGAGCTATTTCACCTTTGAAATTGCTCATGGAGTCGAGTAAGGCGAGGCTCTACGCGGCGCTGGATCAACCGCAATTCATTTGCGGCGCTTAGCTCCGGCGGGGTGAAACCTGTGAGCCAAAACATCGTGCCCCGGCTCTGTATAATTTCAAGGGTAAACATCCTAACATATTGATTTGATTGAAATGTAATTATTTCAAACGCGAATTATTTTGAAAGGAAAATGTAATATGCGTCAGCTTGTTGATTTTCATGCACATCTTGGCGATGTTTTTACAGGGAAGAACGTTTCTTTCCGTACGGGGCTGGCCCGGCCGGAAGATATTGATGACTGCTTTGCGGAGAACGACCGTAAAGGATTTACCTATACGGCGCAGGGAAAACCCGCTGCGGAATTGCAGGAACGCATGGCCGCAGGGCAAAATCGTCTTCAGTACGCCACATGCGAGAACATAGCGCGGACACTGGATATTGAAGGGGGGCTTTATTCTGTCCTTCTTCCCATTTATCCCTATACTTCCTTTGAGGAATATCTTGCTGCTTCATATCTGGATTCCCGCTTTATTCCGTTTACAAGCATAGATTTTTCACGTGATCCGAAAGATGTGCTGGACAAGTTGCGTTCCGATATTGAAAAGGGAGCAAAAGGCCTCAAGCTTCATCCCGTTATCCAAAACAGGAGATTGCTGGAGCCTCTCGTCATGGAAGCGGTGGAGATTTTTGGCAAGGCAGGACTGCCCGTCATTTCCCATGTGGGGAAGAGCAACTACTATCTGCATGCTCAGGAAGCTCAATATCCTATATCTGTTGAATTTGGCGCTTTAGAAGACTTTGTCGAACTGGCCCGGACCTTTCCGGAATATGATCTTGTTGCAGCGCACTGTTGCCGCAATTGTCCATCACAGCTTGCAAAGATGACAAAAGGACTCAATCATGTATATGCCGATACAACGTTTGCGGGAGCGGAGCAGGTCAGGGAAGCCATAATTATGCTCGGAGAAGATAAATTACTTTTTGGCACGGATTATCCCTTTTCAGATATGCATTATGCGGCTCTTCAGGTCGAACTTGCCTTAGGCAGGGATACTCTCGCTGCCCATAAAGTTTTTAGTGGTAATGCAATGCAGTTATTGAATTTGTAACAGTATGATTTTAATGGTAAAATGCTCCAGAAAGCTTTATAATTCTTGAGGAGAACGACATGGCGGAAATCGCATTTTTCGGACTCGGAACCATGGGAACGCCCATTGCGAAAAATCTGCTCAGGGCCGGACACAGGCTGCACGTCATGGTCTATCATGGCCTTGAGGACGGCCCGCGGGAAGTGCAAAAGCACGGTGCAATCATCGACGAGCGATTGGAGGATATGGTGGGGAACGCGGATTTCATCATCAGCGTCGTGCCCAACGATGATTCCGTACGTGAAATATATATGAACGAGGCCATGCACGCGGCGGTGAAGGACGGCGCGATCATCATTGAGATGACGTCCTGCTCGCCCGAAACGGTACGTGAAGTGGAGGCATATTATGCCGATCGCGGAGTACAGGTCATTGACGCTCCTATGACCGGAGCCTTGCCCAAGGCCGTTGACGGCACGCTGACCATCATGGGTGCAGGCGATCCGGAGGCATTCAGGGCGGCGGAAAACGTGTTCGCCCCCCTTGCGGAAAAAGTTTATCAGCTCGGCAGAGTGGGCAACGGCAAGTTGATCAAGGCCATGACCAACCTGCTGGGCGCAATCAACCTTGCCGCCGTTGGCGAGTTTTATCGCTTCGCCAGAGCGGAGGGACTGGAAATGGAACAGCTTGCGGACGTGGTGATGGCCAGCGCGGGCGGTTCCACCCAGTTTGCCCGCAACTTTGGCAAAATGGTGGCGCACAACTATACCTCCACCTTCGCGCTCAGCCTGCTGCGCAAAGACATGGGCATCGCTCTGGATTGCGCCGTCAGAGCAGGGGGGGGGCTGTCCATGCCCCTGGCCGAGTGCGCGTACGAGCTGTACAAAAAGGCGTCTGTCTTTGACCGTGAAGATTGCAGCGCTATCGCCAAGGTGGAGTAGGCTTTGTTCCGTATGGCTGACATATTTCGCTGCGTGGTCCTTTTGAAAGTCTGAACGCAAAGGTTCCCGGTGCGGTATACGCCGCCGGGAACCTTTGCTGTACAGTAAGCTGCTCTAGAGGCTGTTCAGTATTGGAATTGTACACGCGGAGACCCGACATTCTGGTCCGCAGGTTTCACGCCGCCGGGGCTTGTTCTGCTGGCCATGTCAGTATGCCCTTCGGGGGGCTACGCCGCACAAGTGAATGCGGCTATTGCAGAATGGTGGTGGGCTTCAAGGCGTTTTTAGCGGTTGGCGTGAAACGCCTTACGGATAAAGAGAACAGAGAAGAGTTTCGCACCCGCGTGATTTTGGCAACTCCACGGAGCATTTCAAAGTTGAAATGCTCTAACTGTCAGCATGAGCGATCACCGTGATCCGGCAGGCCTGCGGCGAACAGAACACAAGCCCCCGGAAAAAGATCCGGCAAAGCCTTCCATCCTTGCGCCGAATCTGAAAATTCCCTTCATAAGACTGGGTATCTGTCCCCAAAAGTGCTTGCAGTCGTCTTGCTGATTCGGGTTTGTCCTGTTCGCAGATAATC
>JAEXGX010000154.1 GCA_023450535.1 Pseudomonadota bacterium
GAGTAATGTGCCCCTGATACGCGGTTGAATATTTTCCGTCACCATGTCCACGCCTTCGGTCGCAGAGGAAGGGAGCCGCTGCAGGGGAAGGGAAAGCCCGGAAGAGAATGCTTCCATTATTGCTTGGATAGCCACGGTATGCGAAGGGATACCCAGATTGCGTACCAGAGTTTCGGCGTCGGTCAAGCTGTGCTCACTGCTCCACTGTGAAGGCATAAGCAGCGCCAACACCTGTTCGGCTCCCAGAGCTTCAGCCGCCATACAGGCCACGACGGCGGAGTCCATTCCTCCCGACAGTCCCAGGATGATGCGGGAAAGGCCACATTTGTGGGCATAGTCGCGGATGCCAGTCACGCACGCACAGAACAGGCTCTCTTCCCGTGCAGGGAGGGGACAAATGCCTTGTACTTCGTCGGGGTGCTCGAGATCGAACTTCAAGATGGCGTTTTCAAACAGGGGAGCACGGGCAGTCATTTCTCCTGAAGGGGAAAACGCGCAACTGCCGCCCGACAGAATCAGATCATCCGTCGCACCCCAGAGTTTGGCGGAGAGAACGGGGCGGTTCCACAGACGGGCGATGTTCGCGCATTCGGCTTCATATGCAGCCTGCCCTTCTGGCATAAAGCGGCGGGGTGTCATATCGAGCACTGCGTCAGCTACATAACCGGACATCACCTGGGCAGCACTTGTCCAGTCCTCTTCTGGCACATAGATGGAATTGCCTTTTAGCCGTAGCATACCTGCCGGGGTGCGCGGCACCAGGCCCATGCGGCCGTCTTTCAGCAAAACGTAGTATATGCCGTTTTCTGAAGGCAGTCCCATAAGCAGATCCGGGCCTTCCAGCAACTCCGCTGCCAAACGGTGTCCGGCTTCATGACAAAGGTTGTAAAAACTTTCCCGGCGGGCCATGCCGTCCCAGGGAAAACCGGCCAAAGCTCCGGAAGGCACGACGCACAGGAGGGGGCGCCCCGCAAGGGCCAGAGCTTTACGAGCCTGATCGGCAATGGCGGCAATATTGCCGGAAAAGTCACCGGGAGCGGTGTTGACTTGCAAAAGGGCTATACGCATAGGAAGTCTCCCTGGTACGTCGGCACAATAGTCGCTATCCGGCGAGATGCCGAATAGCTGTTATCCGTCCGCATTTTGGCAATCCCGGACGTCGAGCGATTAATCCGTCGACTGCTCTGTGCCGTCACGCAGCACATCCCGCATGTCATAGATACGCTTGGGAGTTTGCCTTACAATCCATCTGGCTGCCTTGAGCGCGCCGTTGGCGAAATTATCCCGTGAATGAGCATGATGCGTAATTTCAATACGTTCACCGGGGCCCATGCAGTAAACGGTGTGTACTCCGGCTATGTCGCCCCCGCGTATGGACTGGACGCCGATCTCCTGTTTCGGCCGTTCGCCGATCAAGCCTTCCCGGCAATAACATCCGCTGTCTTTCAGTGTCCAGCCTTTGGCTTCGGCAAGGGCTTCGGCAAGCCGTAGCGCGGTACCACTCGGGGCATCTTTCTTCATGTTGTGGTGCAGTTCCAACACATCTACATCATAGCTGTCGCCGAGCATACGCACCAGTTGCGGAAGCAGTTCCAGCAGGACATTGACGCCCACGCTCATATTTGGGGAAAGGAATACGGGAGCTTTGTGCGCCAGATCTTCCAATTCCTTTCTTTCTGCTTCGCTCAAGCCTGTAGTACCGATAACAATGGGACTGCCGTGTCTTGCCGCGATGCGGGCGTGTTCCATAGCGGCATCCGGCGTGGTGAAGTCGATGACGACAGAATGGGGGGCGGCGGACAGCAGGGCGTCAAGATCTGTGGACACGGGGCATTCCGCCCCTGCAATGTTGGTTTTGCCCGGCCGTTCCAGCAGGCCGGCAAGTGTCAGATCGTCCGCCTTCCGAACCAGAGAGGTGATGAGCGAACCCATACGGCCCGCAGCTCCGGTGACAATGATGGAAACAGACATGAAAAAGCTCCTTTTGCCGCCGCGACGCCTCCGCGCCGGGAGAGAAAGTACCGGATAAAAAGAAGGGGCCGGAAAAACCGAACCCAGAAAGGAGAGGTGCTGCCTCTCCTCAGTGTGCTGGTAAACCGGGGCTCCGCCCCGGACCTCCATAATTTAATAATAATTGGAGGTGCAGGGCGTAATACGCCCTGCCGAGGGGAGTTTGAGGGGGCGAGGAGCCCCCTCAAGAATTTTTTCAGCAACCTCCGGAGGGGCGGACCCCCAATTAACAAAACCCGAATCTAGAACAAACAGTTAGCACGTTTTGTCGGGGAATGCTATACGCAGTGTGGCGCGGGCGATTTCCAATTCTTCGTCGGTGGGAATGACCAGCGTACGGACTTTCGTGTTCGGCTGGCTGATGTCGCGGGGACTCGAGCTGCGGGGAGCATTGAGGGTTTCGTCAATGGCGATGCCGAAAACGTCCATGTCCTGGCACACGCCGCCGCGTACCTTGGGGGAATTTTCGCCGATGCCGCCGGTAAAAACTACGGCGTCCACATGGCCGAGCACGGCGAAGTATGCGCCGATGTACTTGCGAATGCTGTAGATGAACATGCGCAGGGCCAGGGAAGCGGCCTTGTCGCCGGATTCTTCAGCCGCTTCAAGGTCGCGCAAATCGCTCATGCCGCACAGTGCCTTGAGCCCGGACTGCTTGTTGAGGATGTCGCTCATCTGCGGGCCGCTGTAGCCTTCCGCCTGCATGAGGAAGGTGACAATGGCGGGGTCAATGCTACCGCTGCGAGTGCCCATGACCAAACCTTCAAGCGGGGTCAGCCCCATGCTGGTATCTACACATTTGCCGTGGGCTACGGCGCTGATGGAACTGCCGTTGCCGAGATGGCAGGTGATCAGGTTGACGTCTTCGGGGTTTTTGCCGAGGAATGCTGCTGCTTCCTTGGAAACAAACTTGTGTGAGGTACCGTGAAAGCCATAACGGCGGATACGATGCTTTTTCGCCAGGTCCTGGGGAATGGCGTAGGTGTAAGCCTGATCCGGCATGGTGGAGTGGAAGCCGGTGTCGAACACGGCGACGTTGGGCTTGCCGGGGAAGAGTTTTTCCATCACCTCGATACCCGCAAGGTTGGCCGGATTGTGCAAGGGGCCGAGGGGGATATAGTCCATGATGACTTTTTTGACCTTTTCGTCCACCAGGGCTTCAGCATATTCGGGGCCGCCCAGCAATACGCGGTGGCCCACAGCGGCGATTTCGTCGGGAGAAGAAATCACGCCGCCGCGCTTGGGATCCAGGAGCACCTTGACCATTTCCTGCATGCCCGCCGTGTGGTTGGGGTAGGAACCGGGGAATTCAAAGGTTTCCTCGCGGTCAGTTCCCGGGAAGCGCTTGTGCTTGAAGTTGCCTTCCGGCATGCCGATGCGTTCCACCAGACCTTGGCAGATGCGTTCGCTCGTCGCCATGTCGATGATTTGGTACTTGAAGGACGAACTGCCGCCGTTAATAACCAGAATTTTCATCAAGATTTCCTTTGTGTTTTGAAAGTTCCCGTCCTCTGGCTGGAGAGCGAGTGAAACAGGAAGTACTTCGCCCGAAAAGATACGGCGTATGGACTTTTAAGCCAGGCCTTTTTCTGCCTGGGCCTGCACGGCGGTGATCGCCACAGTGTTGACGATGTCGGGAATGAGGCAGCCGCGCGACAGATCATTCACCGGTTTGCGCATGCCCTGCAGCACAGGGCCTATGGCAATGGCGCCAGCAGCGCGCTGGACAGCTTTGTAGGTATTATTGCCGGTGTTTAAGTCCGGGAAGATGAACACCGAGGCGCGTCCTGCCACGGGGTCGCCCGGCATCTTGGTGCGAGCGGTGTCTGCGTCGATGGCTGCATCATACTGGATGGGGCCGGTGAGCAGGAGATCCGGGGCCTTTTCATGGGCGATCCGGGTAGCTTCAGCAACCTTGTCCACATCCGCGCCGGATCCGGATTTTCCGGTAGAGTAGGAAAGCATGGCCACGCGAGGTTCCAGGCCGAAAATACGGCTGGTTTCCGCCGAGGTTACAGCGATATCCGCCAGCTGTTCCGGCGTGGGATCGGGGTTGATGGCACAATCCCCGAAGGTCAGGACACGATCCTTGAGACACATAAAGAACACGCTGGAGACAATGGACGCGCCGGGCTTGGTCTTGATGAATTCGAGCGCCGGGCGCACAGTATGCGCAGTGGTGTTGACGGAGCCGGAAACAAGACCATCGGCGGCCCCCTTGTAGACCATCATGGTGCCGAAATAGGTGGCGTCCTTCATACGATCGCGGGCCTGATCCATACTGATGCCCTTTTTCTGGCGCAGCTCAAAGTAGGTTTTCACATACTCTTCGAAATCGGGGGCCAGTTCGGGCTGGATGATGCGAACTTTTTCCATGTCTAGGCCAAGGGCCCGGATCTTTGCGCCGATTTTGTCCGCATCGCCCAGCAGAGTGAGATCCGCTACGTCGCGCTGGAGCAGAATTTCGGCGGCGCGCAGGATACGTTCTTCCTCGCCTTCGGGCAGAACGATATGCATGCGGTGCTTGCGTGCCTGTTCCATAATCTGGAACTCGAACATGCGCGGCGTCATGCGCTTTGAGGCTTCGCCCAGCCTGTCCCCGAGCACACGGGTATCAACATGGCGGGCAAAATGGCCAAGGGCCAGATGAACCTTGCCTTCGTCAGATGCTGCAATGCGTCCGTGCAGGCGGTTCAGATTCGAAGCCGTGGTGAAGGTATCGGTATCCACAGACAGAATGGTCAGGGGAAGAGACGCCCAGCCTTGTACCAGGCGTTCCATGGTCGGCGCCAAGGGCAGACCTCCGGTCAGCAGAATACCTGCAATGTCCGGATAGGCGTAGGAAAGGCGGGCGGTCAATGTTGCCAGGATAATATCCGCGCGATCGCCGGGGGTGATGACCAGATGCCCATCCTGCAGGTAATCGAGAAAATTGCCCACCTGCATGGCAGCGATAAGGTTGCCGCTGATCAGATTGTCAAGATGCTCCTGTCCGTGCAAAACCTTTGCGCGTAGCCAGTTTGCCACATCTTGCATGCTGGGCTGTCCGAGGGCGGGAATGGCGGGAATGACAAAGAAAAGCGGCGGGCGGGTGTCTGTAAAGCCTTCAACGGGCTGTTCTGCTTCTTCCACACCGTTGGGATTGATGCGAGCGATGAGTTCTTTGCTTTCCGCGTCCGAAAGTGTGGACATATTGGCAATGACGGCAACCGTCCGTACGGCTTTGGCCTTCATGAGGTCAATGCCGGAAAGCACGGCGCTCTGCACTTCATTCACTGTACGGCCCTGCGCACTGGTGACAAGCAACACAGATGCGCCGAGGTTGGCGGCAATATCGCCGTTCAGATTGTATTCAAAAGTGGAGTCTTTGCCCATGAAGTCGGTGCCTTCACAAAGAATGAAGTCGTATTTGGCTTCAAGTTTTTTGAATGCAACGAGAATCTTGTCCATGAGCACATCGGACTTGCCGGTATTGATCAGTTCCAAAGCTTCTTCAAGGGAACAGGCGTATGTTTCTTCATACGGCATGTCCAGATGGAAGGTCTTCATCAGCAGCTCGATATCATGATCAGGTCGGGCCGGATCGATACTGCTGATAATGGGGCGGAACAGAGCTGGGCGGCGCACCCGGCCTGTGACCAGGCGCATCATGCCCAGCGCGATGGCGGATTTGCCTGAACGCGCTTCTGTGGCTGTGATGTACAAGCTATTAGCCATTATGAACTCGCTTTTTGGAGTTAACTTGTTTGTGTGATCACATAAAATTTTTTTTGAAAATAGCGTCAAAGGCTCAAGTTCGTCAAATACAAGTTGCGCATTCCGACGATTTCGGGGCACAGTCTGAAGGCAATGAGCATTAATTTATCAGTGTGAACAGGGCCAGCAAAACAAAAATGAGGGCGCTGCCCCTATTCAGCCAGATCTGAAAGGCAGGGTTGCGAAGCTTGTCGGCCAGAGTACCTGCGCCCCATGCAATGGAGCTGAAAACCAGGGCTGTGGCGGCAATAAAGGTTGCACCCTGGAGAATCATCTGGGCTACTAACGCCCATCCGTCTGTTCCGGCTTTTACAAATTGCGGAAAAAAGGCCAGGAAAAAAATCTGTACCTTGGGGTTGGTCAGATTCATAATCATCCCGCGCCGCCACAGCGCCGGGCCGGAGAGCTGTAGGCTTTGCGTTCCGTTGCTTCCGGTTGCAGCATGGCGCCAAGCCATAACGGCGAGGTAGAGAAGATACGCGGCTCCGGCCAGCTTGATTGCCCAGAACAGCGCAGGAAGGGCGGCAACAACCGCCGCAAGCCCGAGGGCTGCGGCCAACGTGTTGATGACAAGCCCGGTGCACAGGCCGAGGACCACGACGAACCCCGCCTTTCTACCGTATACCGCGCTTTGCGTCAGCACGAACAGATTGTCGGGGCCGGGCGCGATGGAGAGCACCAGACTGGACCCTGCAAAGGCAAGCCAGGTTGAGAGATCCATCATGTCGTCAGATTTTCCTTTGTGTTCGAGAATTGAGCAAAATGAGTCGTCAGGGGGGAGGGGCGGAGCAATAATATATAACAGGCGGGAAGAGCATGCTCTTCCCGCCTATACATTTAAAGCCGGGCAGTCTTTAGCCTAGTTTTTTGCTTCGGGCTGCTGGGCAAGGTTGCTCAGTTCCGCATAACGGGCTTCATACTGTTTGGCCATGGTGGTGCGCAGTTCTTCCGCAACTTCGGGGTGAGCCTGCTGCAACTGGGCGTAGCGGTTTTCTCCGAGCAGGAAGTCGTTCAGGCCGCCGTCCGGAGCCTTGGAATCCAGCGTAAAGGGATTTTTTCCTTCGTCGGCGAGAAGGGGATTGAAGCGGAAGAGTGGCCAGTAGCCGGTTTTCACGGCCAGTTTGGCTTCTTCCATGCTCTTGCCCATGCCCTTACGGATGCCCTGGTTGATGCAGGGGGCGTAAGCGATGATGATGGAGGGACCCTTATAGGCTTCGGCTTCCTTGAATGCCTTAAGTACTTGGTTCATGTCCGCGCCCATGCTCACACTGGCGACGTACACATAACCATAGGTCATTGCCATGCGGCCCAGTTCCTTCTTCTTCATGCGTTTGCCCGCTGCAGCGAACTTGGCGATGGAGCCGAGAGGGGTGGATTTGGAGGCTTGGCCGCCGGTGTTGGAGTATACTTCTGTATCCATCACCAGCACGTTGATGTCCGCGCCGGAGGCCAGCACGTGGTCAAGACCGCCGTAGCCAATATCATAAGCCCAGCCGTCACCACCGAAGATCCAGAAGGACTTTTTGGTGAACAGGTCAGCCATATGCCAGAACTCGTGGAGCTCGGGCAGTTCGGCGTCGCTCAGTGCGGCCAGAATATCTTCGCCGTACTCGCGGGACTTGTCTGCATCATCCATGTTGTCCAGCCAGTTTTTGAAGGCAGTGGAAAGCTCTTCGGGCAGGCCGGGCATTTCCAGCGCTTCGCGTACCTTGTTGGCCAGACCTTCACGGCGCTGATGATAGGCGTCGTGCATGCCAAGGCCGTATTCGGCAGCGTCTTCAAACAGGGAGTTGGCCCAGGCGGGACCAAAACCGTCCTTGTTGGCGCAGTAGGGGTTGACAGGAGAAGAGCCGCCCCAGATGGAGCTGCAACCCGTGGCGTTGGCCACGACCATACGTTCGCCGAAGAGCTGGGTGAGCAGCTTGACGTACGGGGTTTCACCGCAGCCCGCGCAGGCACCGGAGAATTCCAGTAGCGGCTGCTGGAACTGGGAGCCGATGAGGGACATGCGATCCATCAGGTCGTCCTTGATGGTGATGTTTTCATTGGCATACTTAAGGTTGGCTACCTGGTCGGCCTGCTGAGTTTCCAGCGGCTTCATCACCAGAGCTTTTTCCTTGGCGGGGCATACTTGGGCGCAGGAGCCGCAGCCGAGGCAGTCCATGGCGTAAACCTGCATGCGGAAATTAAGCCCGGCCAGCTCCTTGCGTTTGGTCGGAATGGTCTTGAAGCTTTCCGGCGCGTCGGCCAGCTCTTCTTCCGTAGCGAGAATGGGCCGAATGCTGGCATGCGGGCAGACCAGGGAACACTGGTTGCACTGGATGCAATTGTCGGGCTGCCATTCGGGGATGAGAACAGCTACGCCGCGCTTTTCACAGGCAGTGGTGCCCAGGGGTACGGTGCCGTCGGGTTCGAAAGCGGACACAGGCAGTTTGTCGCCACGCTGGGCCAGTATGGGACGCACCACGTTGGCGATGTACGGATCGTCGTCATGGTACAGAGGGGCGCTGTCGGGCGCATCGGCCCAGGATGCGGGGTACTTGATTTCGGTCAGACCCTCAAGCGCACGATCCACTGCGGCAATGTTCTTGTTGACGACATCCTCGCCCTTTTTGCCATAGGTCTTCCGGATGGCATCCTTGATATAGGAAATGGCGTCATCCAGAGGGAGCACCTTAGAAAGCTTGAAGAAAGCAGTCTGGGTAACCATGTTGATGCGGTTGCCGAGGCCCACTTCAGCGGCCACCTTCACGGCATCCACGTTGAAAAACTTGAGCTGCTTTTGCGCAATGATGCGCTTCATCTGGCCGGGCAGCTCCCGTTCCATGTCTTCCAGTGTATTCCAGTTGGAGTTCAGCAGGAAGGTGCCGCCTTCTTTGATACCGTCGAGTACGTCATAGAGGTGTACGTAGGCGGCCTTGTGACAGGCGATGAAGTCGGCCTGGTTGACCAAGTAGGAAGATTTGATCGGAGTTTTGCCAAAACGCAGGTGGGACACGGTGAAGCCGCCGGACTTTTTGGAGTCATAGGCAAAATAGGCCTGCGCATAGAGATCGGTATGGTCGCCGATAATCTTGATCGCGTCCTTATTCGCGCCCACGGTGCCATCGGAACCAAGACCGAAGAACTTGCACTGTACGGTGCCTTCGGGAACGGTGTCGAGGTTTTCGCCCACTTCAAGGGAAAGGTGGGTCACGTCGTCTTCAATACCCACGGTAAAGTGGTTCTTGGGGCCAGCCACCAGCATGTTGTCGAACACGGCCTTGGCCATGGCCGGGGAGAATTCTTTTGAGCCGAGGCCATAGCGCCCGGCAAGAAGCTTGGGGAAGAGACGGATCTGTTCGCCCTTTTCCACGAAAGCGGCACACACATCCTGGTACAAAGGCTCGCCCAGTGCGCCAGGTTCCTTGGTGCGATCCAGCACGGTGATGGTTTCCACAGTGGAGGGCAGTACCTGAAGCATGAGTTCAGCGCTGA
Source organism: Pseudomonadota bacterium (assembly GCA_023450535.1). Taxonomy (GTDB): domain Bacteria; phylum Desulfobacterota; class Desulfovibrionia; order Desulfovibrionales; family Desulfovibrionaceae; genus Mailhella. Next base: position 9,244 of record JAEXGX010000154.1, read on the forward strand.
AGGGGCGGTACAGGTGCACTTTCACCAGTCCCACACGCTCTCCCCGTGTGTTCAGGTAGTCCACCATTTCCTCGATCACGTCGCAGGAGGAACCCATGGAGATGATCACCCGGTCGGCGTCGGGCGCTCCATAGTAATCAAAAGGCTTATAGGAACGGCCGGTGATGGAGGCCACGCGTTTCATGGCGTCGATCACAATGGACGGAACGTCGTCATAGAAAGGATTGCTGGTTTCGCGGTTCTGGAAATAGGTGTCGGGGTTCTGGGCGGTGCCGCGCTGGCAGGGATGCTCGGGGTTCAGCGCGCGAGCGCGGAAGTTTTCCACGTTATCCCAGTTTACAACCTTGCGGATATCTTCATAATCAATGACATCAACTTTGCGGATTTCGTGCGAAGTGCGGAAGCCGTCAAAGAAGTGGCAGAACGGTACGCTGGAGTCAATGGCTGCAAGGTGGGCCACAAGACCGAGATCCATGGCTTCCTGCGGGTTGTTGGAGCACAGGAAGGCAAAGCCGGTCTGGCGGGCTGCCATGACGTCCTGATGGTCGCCAAAGATGGACAAAGCATGAGAGGCCAGGGCACGGGCCGCAACATGGAAGACACCGGGCAGAAGTTCGCCGGCAATCTTGTACATGTTGGGGATCATGAGCAGAAGACCCTGAGAGGCGGTGAAGGTGGACGTCAATGCACCAGCGGCAAGGCAACCGTGCACGGTGCCGGCCGCGCCCGCTTCGGACTGCATTTCACGCACAGCCATGGTCTGTCCCATGAGATTTTTCATGCCCTTGGCAGCCCATTCGTCCACATGTTCACCCATGACGGAAGACGGGGTGATGGGGTAGATGGCGGCAGCGTCGCTCAGCGCATACGCGATGTATGCTGCAGCGTAGTTGCCATCCATAGTTTTGGTATGCTTTGCCATGTTATCCTCCTAAATTGCAGGAAACGGATTGTGCGCTCAACTAAATAGCGCCGTCATTTTGCCTGATACGGTTTTCTTTGTCCAGCCCTATGCCACACGGCAATCGGAACTTTTTACCGTCATTTTCCCGGCACTAAGTATCACTCATCCGTTAATTATGATAGGTGTTGTTTTGTAATATACTGTTATTATTAATTATTATTAATAATTAATATAAATGGTATATTTTATGCATTATAAAAGCATCACGCTTATGACAGTGCGATTTCGCCAATCGTTTCATATTTTGGAGGTACGACATGTTCATGCTGCTCGGCGGCAACGAGAAAAAGGTTCAGAAGGAAACGGCACAAAGCGACAAGCTGGCGAAGGTCAAGGAGCTGTTCAGTACCGGGCGTTTTCCCGTTGTAACGACACAGGTATTTGAAGGGCGCGCCATTGCCAAGGTGCTTGGCCTAGTGTGTTGTCGCGGTTTTGATTCAGAGGAAGCTTTTTTTGGTATGGCGGCCATGGCGATAAAGAAAGGCGCACAAGGCATCATCGGATACTCCGAAAATGTGGCGTTCCATCCGGATGGGAGCAAATATTTTTCCTGTTTCGGCACAGCCGTGATGTTCGAGCGCGAAGCCCGGAGCGATCTGGCTGGCTTTTTCCCCAAGAGCGCCAGTGAAATGCAGCGGGAACTGGAATCCCGGTTCTCCCGTGATACAGCGGAAGCTCCCGGAGGTCAGAGTGTAGGAGCGGATCCAGGACAACCTGCGGAAGAGGATGATCCTGTTTTGCAGCGTATTCTTGCTTCACAGAAACGTACCGTGGAACCCGACTGGCAATAAGGTTCCGGACAGGTGAAACGTCACTGCGCCTGAGGAAAAAAGTCAAAAAAATCATGGCATGGTGAACCACTGCGGATTACTAGTATTCCATCCGCGTGGTTCATCATGCTTTTTGGTGCGCGGCAAAATTTTCCTTTGGCAGGCAAGTATGAGAGACGTAAATAATCTGGAGTTGGTGCAAAGGGTGAAGGACGGCATGCAGAGATGCCTGGCGACCGCAATGTCCCGGCGTGGTCTGGACGAGGTGCTCCCTTCCTACGGCGATGTTTTGTACCTTTTGCGGGTGACAGGAACACCTGTGCCCGTCAGCGAGCTTGTGACGACGTTGCGGCGGCCGAAGTCCACTATTACCAAGGCGACCGATTTTCTTGCCCGGGAAGGCCTGCTCCGCAAGCGGCCGAACCCCGGTGACGGGCGCAGCATACTGGTCGAACTGACCGAGAGTGGAGCCGCATTTGCCGATTCTTTTGAAGAGGCGCGGAAGAATGTGCGGGAATTGATGTTCCTGGGGGTTCCCGAACAGACTCAGAAAGAATTTTTTACGCTTTTGGAAAAGGTTGATGCCAACCTTTATGCGCAGCATTGCTGATTTCTCACCATATTACAAATAAATTCGGTCAACAGTTGCCCTCGCAAGGCTGGCGCGTATGGCCTGACAGCGCTGCAGAGCCGTAATCTGCTCACTGTTTTCGGGTGTCAATGCTCGTTTTGCTCCCATTAATTTTTACGGGGCGGCGCATTTTAATGCGCTCGCCCCAGGATAGACCCACTTTTCCCTTTCTTCTTTTTCATCTTCCGGTTATCATCCAGCCAAATCGTGAAATGTGCCGCGAAAGCGGAAGGAGAATGATATGGCTGTATTGGTGCTGGTTGACGTGCAAAAGGAATATATTACCGAAGGTCGCCCCTTCTGTCTGGAAACCATCGGAGAATCCCTGGAGAATTTGCGTCGTCTTTTGGCGCACGGGCGTAAGATGGGCTGGAAGATTGTGCATCTGCGCCACCAGCAGAATGCAGAATGCTTCAGCTATGGCAGTGAATATTCCGACTTCATTGACGGCTTTGGTCCGCAGGGCAATGAAGTCGACTTGATGAAGACGGATTTTTCCTGTTTCTCCTGCCCCGAATTCCAGGCTCTTGTGGATCGTGCCCGGCACCAGGAAGTCATTCTGGCCGGGTACGGTGCAACCATGTGTTGCCTGTCTACGCTGATCGATGCCCATCATCGCGGCTACGAGTTTACTTTCGTGACCGACGCTACCTGTGCCAAACGTTCCGCCCGGTTCGACGAGCAGGACATGAAGGAGCACATTGTAGATATTATGGCGGCGTTCGCAAACCTGACCACCACGGATGAACTGATTAACCGTGAGGAAGATGCGTAGCACGCAATACCTGAGGAGCAGGGCGTTGACCTGTGAAAAGCAGTGCACGCGGTTTTGTTTTGAATCACATATGGCCGCCGGGACATGATGTTCTGTTTATAGCGTTCGCCCTTCCGCTGGGCTGGAACCTCGCTTTGTTCGCCTTCGTAGTGTAAGTCACTGCTGGTATGCTCCAAAATATAACCCGGCTCGGGGAATTCCCCGAGCCGGGTTATATTTTGGAATTTTTCACGTTTGAAATGTTCCAACAAGGCGGCGAGAGCCGTTTTGCTCCGTGAAGCCATAAGCACAATTTATTTGCGCTGTTAAGCGGCAAAGCGGGCATGTCTCCAGTTTAACACAGTCAATTCCCTGGAGCATTTCAATTTTGAAATACTCCAGGCCAATTCTTTTATTTTTCTACTTGTCCGGCTTTGAGCTTGCGGTAGTTGTTATAAATATCCTCAAGCACTTCGGGATGGGCCAGGGTTGTGGTGTCACCAAGGCTTTCAATGCTGTCCCCGGATGCGATCTTACGCAGAATACGGCGTACTGTTTTGCCGGAAAGTGTCTTGGGCAGTTCCGAAACAAACTGGATTTGTTCCGGGCTGGCCAGTGCGCCGATCTGGTTGCGTACCCAGGTACGCAGCTCCTTGCGCAGGTTTTCCGACCATTCAACTTCCTTTTTCACCCCGACATAGGCGTAGATGGCTTCGCCCTTGATCTCATGGGGCATGGGCACCACAGCGGCTTCGCCTACAGCGGGATGGGCGATGAGCACGGACTCAATTTCCGAGGTGCTCAGACGGTGGCCGGAGACGTTGATGGCGTCGTCCATACGTCCGAGGATCCAGTAATTGCCTTCTTCATCTACCCGCGCGCCGTCGCCGCTCAGGTAATTGCCTGGGAAGCGGTTAAAGTAGCTTTTGAATTTTTCCGGATTCTGGAATACTCCGGTCATTAGGCCGGGCCAGGGTTTGCGGATGACCAGATGCCCGCCTTCCATCGTGCAGTCTTCGGAGCCATCCCCGGACATGATACCTGCTTCAATGCCAGGCAAGGGTTTGGTGACGGAACCGGGCTTGATATGCGTGGCATAGGGGAGGGGGGACAGCATGATGCCGCCGCTCTCGGTCTGCCACCAGGTATCGACAATAGGCAGTTCGCCTTTGCCTATATAAGTGTGATACCACATCCAGGCTTCGGGGTTCAGCGGTTCGCCCACGGAGCCGAGAATGCGCAGGGAGGAGAGATCGTAGTGGTTGGTCCACTCCACACCCTGCCGCATGAGACTGCGGATGACTGTAGGAGCGGTATACAGGATGTTCACGCGGAATTTTTCCACGATGCGCCAATAGCGGTCGGGGCGGGGCCAGGTGGGCGTGCCTTCGAACATGATTGTTGTCGCGCCGAGGGAAAGCGGGCCATATACCAGATAACTGTGTCCGGTGATCCAGCCGCAGTCTGCCGTACACCAATATACGTCGGTATCTTTGAGGTCAAAGACCCATTGAGCGGTATGCGCTGCGTAGGTCAGATATCCCCCCGTGGAATGGATGACGCCGGTGGGGCGTCCGGTACTGCCCGACGTATGCAGAATGAACAAGGGATCTTCCGCGTCCATGGAAACGCAGGGGAAGTCTGCGTCCAGGGTGAAGTCGTCCAGAAGATCCTGCCACCAGATATCGCGCCCCTTCAGCATGTTGACTTCCGTGTTCGCGCGGTTGACCACGAGCACCTTTTCCACACTGGGGCAATGGTTGAGAATACGGTCGAGATTGCTTTTCAGGGGTTTGGGTTCTCCGCCGCGCATGACGGCATCGGCGGTGATCACCAGTTTGGCGCCGGAGTCATGGATACGGCCCTGTACTCCGCCGTCGGCATAGCCGGTAAAGATGTTGGTGTGTACAGCCCCGACGCGGGCGCAGGCCAGCATGGCGACGACGAGTTCGGGAATCATGGGCAGATAGAGCGCGACGCGATCCCCCTTTTTGATGTTGAGAGCATTGAGCGCTGCCGCTACACGGCAGACATCGGTGTACAACATCTGATAGGTGTAGGCGCGCACTTCCATTTCGCGCTCGCCCTGCCAGATCAGGGCCGCCTTGTTGCGCCGGTCGGAAATGATGTGCCGGTCAACGCAATTGTACGCGGCGTTTAGGCGTCCGCCGATGAACCAGCGCACGCGCGGCTCGTTGAAGTCAGTATCCTGCACCTTGTCCCACGGTTTAAACCAGTGCAGCAGAGCTCGCGCCCGTTCCGCCCAGAAACTGTCGTTGTCCGTCCGGGCCAGTTCGCACAGAGCGTCATATTCATGGCGGCTGCGGATACGGGCCACGTCCTTGCCGTGGCGGGGGGGAAGGTAACTACGCTCCTCATGGAGGAGGCTCTTGATGCGATCCTGAGACATGGGGCAATCCTTGTGGGCTAAAACGGTAACGAAGAGACGGAAAAACGCTGATGGCCCTTGACAACGTTGGCGGCACACATGCGCCTGCGACACTCTGGATTTCATGCCTTTCATGCGGCGTGAGCTTTTGAAAATACATGACCAGTACAAACCCCGCACCCGGGATTTGCTGTCATGCTTGACGCACGAGATGCGCGGGCAACGAGGTCCGGCATGTAGGGGATGCTAGCGTGTGCTGGTGCCAGCGTCAATATAAAAAGACTGTTTGTTTCTGCAACCAAAAAAATGGAAAAATTCAAATTCCTAGCGCAAGGAGAGCCCCATCAAGGAATATGCAAGCAGCGCTGCTGCAAAATCAGAGACGATTTTTCCTGATCGCGGTGCCAATTCAACAATATCAAAGCCCACTATGCGGCGCCCTCTGACAGATCTGTTCGCCAATTCCAGGGCCTGATACCAGCCCAATCCACCGGGAACAGGTGTGCCTGTTTCCTCAATGACGGAAGGGTCGAGTCCGTCTACGTCAAAAGTGATGAATACTCGATTCGGGAAATTTTCCGGCATGAGGGCCGCAGGCATGGGATTTTGCATCAGGAACGGAGCGTCCCACGCGGTGACACCGAAATCTTTACGGGCCTGAAGTTCTTCCCGACAGAAGATGCGGTTGCCGAACTGAACGAGCGGCAGGCCGAGATCATCCACCGCACGGCGCATAACGCAGGCATGGCTCCATTTACTGCCCTCGTAGCTGTTGCGCAGATCGGCGTGGGCGTCAAACTGGATGACTCCGAACATGCCGTAGCGTTCCTTGAGCGCCTTGAGCGCGCCGTAGGTCAGGGAATGTTCACCGCCCAGCAGCACGGGCAGGCCCCCTGCGTCAAGGGCTGCGCGAGTCGCCGCAGCGATGCGTTCCATCACAAGCTCGGGCTCAGCGCCGCAGTTCACAGGGGAATGCGTGAAAATGCCCCGTTCTCCCGGTGCGCTTTCATCGGTCAGCAGAAGTTCCAGTTGATCGGACGCTTCCAGAATGGCGGCAGGGCCTTGTGCCGTACCGCCAGCATAGCTGACAGTAGCTTCATAGGGAACGGGAATGACGTGGAACAGACACTCTTCTGCCGGGCGAGGAGGCACTTCGGAGGAGAGAAAGCGATGGGCGTATTCTGTCAGCATGGTTACTCCGGGAGTTTACGAGAGGGAGAGGCGAGGAGGAATGCAAAAAGGGTTCCCAGCACAGCGAAGGTGCTCATGGTTTGCAGGGCTGCGCCAAGACCCCAGGTGTCCGCGATTTTGCCGAGAACAGGAGCAAGAATTCCCCCCATGGTCGTGGCCAGCCCGAGGGTGATGCCGGAAGCAAAGCCGATGTTCCGCGCCAGATAGCGTTGGCCCAGTACGACGATGGAGCTGAACGGCGCATACAGGGAAAAACCGAGTGGAATAAGCAGGGCGTATGCCGCGTACAGATTGTCCACCAGAGGAAACAGGATGACTACGGGCACGAGCAGCACATGAGAAATGCGGATGATGCGGCGGTAGCCGATACGATCCGAAAGTACGCCGCCCAAAATGTTGCTGAACACGCCAAACGCGCCGTACAGCGTCAGGGCAAAGGCTCCGGACGCTTCGGACTGGCCGAAATGGCCAATCCAGTACAGGGGAATGAAGGCACTGAAACCGACCATGAGAGCGGAACGGCAAATAATGCTGACGGTCAGTTTGGAAAATTCTTTCCAGTTATTGCGTGGCAGGGCATCGCCGGAATCGCCCTGCAGCGGTACATTGGATTGTTCCTGTTTTTCCGGTGGCATTTTGGCGATCTGGATGAACATCAGAGATGCCATACATACGGCAATGAGCGCCAGGGCCGCAGTTCCGCGCATGCCGAAAACATGGATAAGCGCCACGGCCAGCATGGGCCCGAGCACATAGCCGGTATTCCCGCCGACGGAAAATATGCTCAACCCCGTGCCCTGGGAACTGCCGGAAACCTTACTGGCAAAGCGCGCTCCTTCAGGGTGGAAGAGGGCCGCGCCTGTGCCGCTGAGCGCCACGGCCACAAAGATTGCCCAGTACGACTGCAGAAAACCGATGGAGGCCATGCCCAGTCCTGCAAGGAGGATGCCTAGTGGAATAAGCCACGGCTTTGAAATACGGTCGGACAAAAAGCCGAAAAGCGGCTGAATGATGGAAGAAAGGCTGGAGTAGGCCAGCATGAGGCTGGTCGCCGCGCTGTAACTGAAGCCGTAATCGCTGATCAAAAAGGGCAGCAGAGCGGGCAGCGTACCGCCGTTCACGTCGCAGGCAAGGTGACTCAACGAGGCGAGAAGAATGCTTTTTTTGTTCATGGCTGGTGTCCCGGCTGGATATCCTCCTGAACCTGGCCGGATGCCGGTCGATGGTTACGGAGCGTGGTGAGTTTAGCGCCCATTTTCCGGATAGACAAGCCTGTTGGCCATTCTCTCATCGGGCAGAGAAAGGAAAACCGATTCCTCCAGCCTCATGCCAACGCGAGCGCGGCCTCATGGGGCAAGAAACTTGAAATTTCTTGCAAGATAGTTCGGGAAATAATGTCTTTCTGATTCTGACAAGACGGCGGATTGACAGAACGTGATAACAGCTATAAAAACTGACCAGTCAGTCATATTTAATGGTAGAGCATTTCAAAATTGAAATGCTCTACGGAGTTGTCAGACAAGCAGAAGATAGTGTCTTGGTCTGTAAATGTTAATTGAACTATTTTAGGAGACAGCCGTGCAGGAACGCAAAGAAGTGAAGGAAGAAGGGGAATCCGGCGCGCAGTCTGCCGGAAAGAGGGAAACAGCAAGAGATGGAGGGGCGGGCCATAAGCGTGCTCGCGCGATGCTCGGTATCATGGTGATCTTTGTCGCGTTGGGCGCGGCCTGGGGCTGGTGGTGGTATACTACGCAGCGTTTTGTGGAAAGCACGGATGACGCGTATGTCGCGGGCAACGTGCTGCGGATCATGCCGCAGATCAACGGTAAGGTCATGGCGGTGCTGGTCGACGACAATGAAATGGTACAGGCAGGGCAGCCGTTGGTTACGCTTGACCCCATTGACGTCAGGCTCGCCTATGAGCGTGCGCTGGTGGCGTTAGCCGCGCCCGTGCGCGAAATCGGGCGGCTTCAGGCGGAATTGCGCCAAAGCGAAGCTGCTATCGCCATGCGCAAGGTAGATCTGCGCCAGCAGCTCGACAACCTGTCCCGGCGCGAAGTGCTTGGTCAGAACAAGGCTATTGGCCAGGAAGAACTGAAGCACGCCCGTGACGGCGTGGATACCGCCGAAGCTTCCTTGCGTTCCGCAGTGGAACAGCGGAATGCGCTGGCCGCCATGTTGTCTGATTCGAGCCTGGAAGAACAGCCTTCCGTCAAGGCGGCTGCCCAGCAGGTACGGGATGCCTGGATTGCGCTGCAACGTACGACTGTGGCGAGCCCTGCGTCCGGTCTGGTGGCGAAGCGCAGCGTACAGGCCGGTGAGGTCGTTTCACCCGGTATGCCGTTGCTCACAGTGGTGCCTGTGGATCATCTGTGGGTTGACGCCAATTTCAAGGAAATGCAGCTCCGGCGCTTGCGCATCGGCCAGAAAGCCGAAGTGAGGGTTGACCTCTATGGCGATTCTGTCGTGTACCAGGGGCGCGTGGCCGGGGTATCGGCAGGTACGGGCAGTGTATTTTCCCTGTTGCCCGCTCAGAACGCGACGGGCAATTGGATCAAGATTGTCCAGCGCGTGCCGGTGCGCATTGAACTGGATCCTGCTGAACTCAAGGCGCATCCCCTACTGATTGGGCTTTCCACACTGGTGGTGATCGATACACGGGATGACTCCGGTCCTCTGCTGGCGGAAGCACCGCGCTCGTCCTCTTTGCCGGACGATTTGCGCTCCCGCGCGCCGGAAATTGATATGGCTCCGGCCGAAGCAGCCATTGCCGAAGTTATCGCATCGAACGCTCCCCATCCTCTGGAGGAGGCGGAATGAGCGCTGCAACTTCAGAATCGCCCGTCGCCGGAAAGGCTGTTCCTGAAAACAGTGCCGCTGAAACGGAAAACGAATGCCTGCCCGGAAAGGGCGGAACATTACTTTGTCCTCTGGAAGGGGGCATGCTCGCTCTCGCGACAGTGACCATTTCTTTGGTGACGGCCATGATTGTGCTGGACAGCACCATTGCCAACGTGGCTCTGCCCACCATTGCAGGAAACCTCGGCGTTGCCCCGTCTCAAGGAACCTGGGTGATAACCTTTTTTGGCGTGGCCAATGCCATTGCCATCCCCATCACCGGTTGGCTGGCCCGGCGTTTCGGCGAAGTACGTCTGTTTTTCGCCGCCACGTCGCTGTTCGTGCTGGCTTCCTTTCTGTGCGGCATATCCACCAGTCTGAATATGTTGCTGGCCTGCCGCGTATTGCAGGGTGCGGCCGCCGGGCCGTTGATTCCGCTGTCGCAAAGCCTGCTCTTGGCCTGCTTTCCCCGTGCGAAACGGGGGTTGGCTCTGGCGCTCTGGTCCATGACCATCGTGCTCGCTCCTGTATTGGGGCCGATCCTTGGAGGCTATATTTGCGACAGTTATTCCTGGCACTGGATCTTTTTCGTCAATGTGCCTGTGGGGGGACTGTGCCTTCTCTTGCTGCGCCTGCCTCTGAAGGGACGCGAAACCTCCACCGCACGCAGTCCGATCGATGTCATGGGGTTGGTGTTGCTGGTGGTTGGAGTGGGGGCTTTGCAGCTCATGCTGGATGAAGGCAAGGACAAGGACTGGTTTTCATCTTCGTATATCATCATTCTGGGGGTGACGGCTCTGGTGGCACTGGTGTTGCTGGTGGCCTGGGAATTGACGGAAAAGAACCCTGTGGTAGATCTTTCCTTGTTCCGGCATCGAAATTTCACCGTGGGCACGATATGCACCAGCTTGGGGTTCATGGTTTATTTTTCCTCTGTGGTGCTGTTGCCCATGATGCTCCAGACCAGACTGGGTTACACTGCTCTGTGGGCCGGTTTTTCTCTGGCCCCCATCGGTTTCTTTCCTATTCTGCTGACCCCGATTATCGGGAAGAACGCTGCTCGCCTCAATATGCGTCTGGCCGTTACGCTCAGCTTTTTTGTGTTCGCGCTCTGCTTTTTCTGGCGTGCGCGTGTGTCGCCGAGTGCGGATTTTATGTTTTTCGTCTGGCCTCAGTTGTTTCAGGGGATCGGCTTGGCGCTTTTTTTCATGCCACTGACCTCCATTACCCTGGCGGGTTTACCGATGGAGAGGATCGCCAGTGCGTCCAGTTTGTCTAATTGTGTACGAACCCTGGCTGGCTCCATAGGTTCCTCGCTGACCACGACCATGTGGGAAAGACAGGAAGCTCTGCACCATGTGCGGCTTACCGAAGCGATCAGCGATCTCAATCCCGTTACGACCGAAGCGTTTCACCGTTTTGCAACGGTTGGGCTTTCTCCTGAACAGGTCAAGACATGGATCGCAAGTGAGATTACCCGACAGGGTTTTCTGCTTGGTTTTGCGGAATTGTTCTGGCTGGGCGGAGTCCTTTTCCTCTGTCTGGTCGGGCTGATCTGGCTGGCAAAACCGGGAACCCGGCATTCGTAGGATGTTTCCTAAAGCATTCATGGCCAAGACCCTACGCTCTGACCCACAGGTTTCACGCATCCGCCGGAGTTTACTCTGCTGTCCATGCCTGTATGCCCGCCGGGCGGCTACTCCGATTTTGCGATGGAGTCTTGCTTTGCTCGACTCCATGAGCAAATTGGCTTTGAAATGGCTCTGTCATTCAGAGGAGACGTGAATGAAACGACAAGAAAAATGTGAAGTGCGCCGCGAAGCGATTTTGGACGCGGCATTGGCAGAATTTTTGCATTGGGGCTTCACCCGTGCCCGCATTGAGGATATCGCCCGAAGCGCCGGGGTGGGCAAGGGCACGGTGTATCTTTATTTTGCAGACAAGGCAGCAATATACGATGGACTCATCTTCAAGCTTGCCGAGATGCTGGTGCCGCGCGCCTGCGCGATTGCGGAAAATGCGAATTTTTCTCTGCGGGAAAAGCTCGAGCGGTTGTATGAACCCATGCTGGAAAATAACGGAGATTCTTTTTTGGCGAGAATGGTTCGTCTGGGCTGTGCTGAGGGGACGCATTCCACCCAGGAAACATATTATCATATGGTGGTTGAGCCGTTGACAGGGATCTTGCGGGGAATGCTGGACAAGGAACGCGAAAAACTTCTGGATTCCCGTATTGTCGCCTACCCGCACCTGTTAGCCGCGCCTATTATTCAGGGGTTGATCTGGCAGGGATTGTTCGGAGAGATTTCCAGCCTGGACTTGCGCAGCGTGTTTGCCCTCTGGCTGGATATTGTGCTGGGACATAAGGAAGAAAGGTGCTGAAAAAAATTTGAGGGGCGAGCAGCCCCTCAAATTTTTTTCAGCATCTGCCCTGTCCTCCCAATTATCATGGTATAATGAGGGAGATCGGGGGGAATAATTCCCCCCGACCGGGCACAGGACGCCTTTAGCCATAGAAGCGAAGTTTCATACTGGTAGAGAGAGCAGAAATGAGCCCCGTTAAAACAAGATGCTCTGACTTATTTCACCATGTCTTCCGTCAGGATCATCTGTCGGGCGGCCGCAGTTTCATCAAGCCGCCGCACGGGCGTGTGGATGGGGGCATCCTGCAGGGCCTGCGGATTTTCCCGGCCGGTTTTGACAATGTCTTCCAGCATGGCGACGAGGCCATCCAGGGTTTCCTTGTTTTCCGTTTCCGTAGGCTCGAACATGAGACATTCAGGCACAATGAGCGGGAAGTAAACCGTGGGGGCGTGCACACCGTGATCGAGCATGGCCTTGGCGATGTCCAACGCGCGCATGCCTTCGGGTGCAGAGGCCACGAATTCATGCATGCACAGGCGTTCATACGGAATATCCAGCGTATGCGCCAGTTTCTTGTGCAGGTAGTTGGCGTTGAGCACTGCGTATTCGGAAGCACGACGCAAACCTTCGCCGCCAAGACGCAGGATATAGGCGTAAGCTTTGAGATAGACGCCAAAGTTACCGTAGAAGGGCGCGATATACCCGATGCTCTTGGGCTTGTCGTAGCAGAGCACAAAACTGCCGTCCTGCTGCTTTTCCACGCGGGAAATCGGCAGGAAGGGCACCAGACGTTCGCTCACACCCACGGGGCCGGAACCGGGGCCGCCGCCGCCGTGCGGGGTGCCGAAGGTTTTGTGCAGGTTCAGGTGTACTACGTCGAAACCCACATCGCCCACGCGCATCTTGCCCATGATGGCGTTCATGTTCGCACCGTCATAGTACAGCAGGGCATCCACCCGGCGCAATTTTTCCACAATGCGCGGAAGGTTGCTTTCAAACAGGCCGAGCGTGTTGGGACAGGTCATCATCAGCGCCGCCACTTCGTCGTCGAGCACGGCTTCAAGTTCTTCGGGGTCGATGATGCCGTCGTGCGAGGGGATGTTCACCACGTCGTAGCCCGCCAGAGTAGCGGAGGCAGGGTTGGTGCCATGAGCGGAGTCTGGAATGACGATTTTCGTCTTTTTATTGCCCTTGTCCCGATGGTACGCCGCAATGAGCATGACGCCGGTGAATTCGCCGTTGGCTCCAGCCATCGGCTGGAGCGTAAAGGCTTTCATGCCGGTAATTTCACAGAGTTGTTGTTCAAGCTCCCAGATTACCTGAAATGCGCCCTGTGTATAACGTCCTGCGCTGCATAACTGGGCCATGAGCGGGTGCAGGCTGGAAAAACCGGATAACGCTGCTGCGTATTCCGTGAATTTGGCGTTATATTTCATGGTGCAGGAGCCGAGAGGATAGAAATTGCCATCCACCGAGTAATTGAGACGGGAAAGCCCGGTGAAGTGGCGCACCACATCCAGTTCGGAAAGTTCGGGCAGGCGCGGAGCCTCCTTGCGGAGCAGAGAGGCGGGCAGCATGTCGGAAGCTCGTTTGCCGGGCTTGCGGGGTATGACCCCGACGCGGCCGGGGCAGGATTGTTCAAACAGAGTTTTCATTACATGCCTCCCCGGAGTTCGGAAGCCATCATTTCACAGAGAATGCCAATTTGTTCGCGGCTGTGCTTTTCCGTGCAGGCGACAAGCAGCACGTTACCCATACCCTTGTAATAATTCCCCACAGGGAAACCCGGCACGTAGCCCTTGCGGGTCAGGCGATCGGCCAGTTCACAGGCGCTTACGGGCAACACTACGGCTGCTTCATTGCAAAAGGGGGCATCGTTCAGCAGTTTCACGCCGGGAATGGCGGTGAGCCGGTCAAGCGCGTAACGCAGGTTCTCCATGCCCAGTTCGGCAGTACGGGCCAGCCCCTCGGGTCCGAGCATAGACATGTACATAAGGCTGCGCAGGGCACACAGTGCCTGATTTGAGCAGATATTGGACGTGGCCTTGTTGCGGCGGATATGTTGTTCCCGGGCCTGAAGCGTGAGGACATAGCCTGTTTTGCCATCCACGTCATGGGTGCGGCCTACGATGCGGCCCGGCATCTGGCGTACCAGTTCCTTACGGCACGCCATCAGGCCGAGGTTGGGGCCGCCGAAGGACAGGGGCATGCCCAGTTCCTGGCCATCGGCCACGGCGACATCGGCTCCCATTTCGCCGGGAGTCTTGAGTACAGATTGCATCACCGGGTAGACGGAAATGACGCCGAGTGCGCCCTGGTTTTTGGCATGGGCAAAAAGCTCCGTATAGTCGTCCACGGCTCCGAAAAAGCCGGGATTTTGCACTATAACGGCAGCGCAATCCTTGTCCACGGCGGCCTTGATCGCGTCTTTGTCACTGGCGCCGTTTTTGTGCGGAACAGTGATGATTTCGCAATGCTGGTTGGCCGTATAGGTGGAAAGCATCACCCTCCAGATGGGGTTGACGCATTCGTCAATAACCAGCTTGTGGCAGCGGGTTTGACGGAACGCCATCATGCCCGCCTCGAACAGAGCGGAGCCTCCATCGTATACGGAAGCGTTGGCTACATCCATGCCCAGCAGGCGGCATACGGAAGTCTGGAATTCAAAAATGGCCTGAAGCGTCCCCTGCGAGACTTCCGGTTGATAGGGCGTATAGGCGGTCAGCAACTCGCCGCGCGCGGCGAGGGCATCTACCGCCTTGGGGATGTGATGATCGTAGAAACCTGCGCCAAGAAAACTGACCACATTGGTATGGTTGGCAGCAGCCAGAGCATCCAATCGGGAACAGACTTCCATTTCGCTGAGGCCAGAGGGTAAATTAAAACTTTTGGGGCGCATGTCGGGCGCGATATCGGCAAAGAGGTCATCCAGAGTGCGTACGCCGACAACGTCGAGCATGGCCCTGGTTTCTTCCTCTGTATGCGGGATGTACGGCATGACGGATATCCTTTGCGGCAAACCCGCCAGAGGCGGGTTTACAGAAGGTTGATAAGGTGGGAGGCAGGCTTATTCCTGGCAGAGTTTTTCGTAATCAGCCGCAGACAGCAGGCCAGCGGGTTGGGCGGACAACTTCACGCGCACCATCCAGCCCTGCTCATACGGAGAGTGGTTGAGTAATTCGGGGGTATCGTTCAGCGATTCGTTCACGGCAATGACTTCGCCTTCTACCGGAGAATACAGGTCACTGGCTGCCTTTACGGATTCAACCACGCCCATTTCCTGCCCGGCGGCAAGCTTGTCACCCACGGCGGGCAGTTCAACATACGTAATATCACCTAAAGAGTGCTGGGCGTGATCCGTGATTCCGAGGACGGCTTCATCGCCTTCCACGCGCACCCATTCATGAGATTCGGCATACAGAAGATTGGTGGGGTTACTCATTGTCGTTCTCCATAATCAGGTTTGCATGCCGCCCGGGGGCGGCCGCGTCATTTTTTGCGAGAGAGATTAAAATTTCATGCGCGCGGTGCCGTTCTTGTAGAACGGCAAATCCGTCTTTATCGCGGGTAGTGCGCTACGGCCAGACATAAGCTCGAAGGCGTCGCGGTCGGCGTATTCTTTATCGACATAGGCAAGCGCCACGGCATAGCCCAGCGAGGGGGCAAAGGAGCCACTGGTCACCTTGCCGATGACAGTACTTTCACCCGGTAGGGCCACGGTATCGCCGTTGCGTACGGTGCGGCGGCCTTCAAGCTTCAGGGGCACAAGAACCTGTGCCCTGACTTTTTTGGCCTGTTCATGCCCCACATAGGGAGCAGTGCTGGTGAGCATGCCGCCCATGCCAGCTTCCGCCGGAGTATGCTCGGTGTCGAGTTCATGACCATACAGGGCCAGCCCGCATTCCAGCCGCAGCGTATCGCGTGCGCCGAGTCCGGCGGGTTTGACGCGTTCGTCTTCAAGCAAGGCGATCCACAGCGCTTCGGCCATGTCGCGAGGGGGGTACAGTTCGTATCCGAGTTCTCCGGTATACCCCGTGCGGCTCACCCGCAGGGGAGTTCCCCGAAATTCGCATTCGCGGAAGGAAAAATAGCCGAGATCATGGAAATTTTGCCCCAGCAGTTTTTCCAGAACGGCAAGGGACGCGGGGCCTTGCAGATCAACTTTGCCCATACTGGGGGAAATATCGCTCACCATACCAGGTACGCGTGAGGACAATGCAGCGAAGTCGCCTTCGGCGCAGGCGGCGTTGACTACGAGGAAGAATTTGTCCGCTCCCATACGGTAGATGATAAGATCATCCAGCACGCCGCCCTTTTCATTGAGCAAGAAGCCATAGCGGCATTTGCCTTCCTTGAGCGTGTCAAGATTGTGGGTCACGGCGCGGGCCAGTTTTTCGGCGGCCCCTTCGCCTTCAAGCATGAACTGCCCCATATGGCAGATATCGAAAACCGATGCGGCGCTTCTGGTGTGGTTGTGTTCCGCCAGAATGCCCTCGTACTGGATGGGCATATCCCATCCGGCGAAGGGGGCCATTTTCGCCCCGTGGCTCCTGTGCCAGGAGGCAAGCGGCGTTTCTCGCATTTCGGACACGGAAAACTCCTTGCGAAAAAGAAAAAGGTGGCTGTAGAAACTCCCCGACTAAATACGGCAGAAACGCGCCGGAGTAAACAGGGGAAAAGCATATGGGGCGATCCGTATCAGACCGGAGCGGACTTTTTAATAGGGAATGAGCGCCCTTTGCAAAGGGCGCTCATTTCTGCGATTGAAAACGTCTCAAAACCAATTTCTTACTTCATGCAGCCGACTTCCCGGTAGTATTTTGCCGCGCCCGGATGCAGTTCAACGGGCAGATCTCTGCAGATCGTTTCAGGGGTGATGGTGTCCCAGGCCGGGAGAGCCGTGGCTATATCCTTTCCGCCTTCGACCAGTGCCCGGGCCAGTTTGTAGGCCAGATCGTCGGGCAGCTTCTTGTCGATGGTCAAACCGGTAGGAGCGATGACGGTTACCACGTCGCGTCCCATGAAACCTCCATAGTAATCGGAGGGAATGACGCCGCGCATGAGACCGTACTTTTCCGTAACTTTGGCGATGACGTCCTCATCCACGTCGAGGAAACGCAGCTTCGTGGTCTTGAGCAGCTCTTGATAACGGAAGGCCTCGCCTGGACCGGTAAAACAATCGACGTCAAGCTGGCCTTCCTGAAGCATGGAGGTAGCTTCGGGATTGGTCAGGCCGTAAATGGTCCCCCCCCATTGCTGGATGTCTTTCTTGGTTGCTCCGTAGGCTTCCAATATCCAGCGGGTGAAGAGTTCCGCATTTCCGCCGACCTTTGATCCATAATTGATACGCACGGGCATTTTCTGCTCGACGATTTGCCGGATGGACGTGATGTTTCTGGCGGCGGGTACGACGAAGTAACAGCGGGTGATATCGTTCAGGTTGCCCAGAGCGCGCACGTCAATGGGGCTCTTGTATGGCTCGATGCCGTCATGGGCGGCTTTCATGATCGCATTGGCGGTGATGCCAATGGCGCTCTGCCCTCGATCCACGCGGATCACATTGGCGATGCCGCCGCCGGGAAACAACGAAGTGTCAAGATCCGGGTACAGGTCGGAGATAACCTTGGCGTAGGCTCCGAGCCCCACATACCATGCGCCCCCCGCCGGGGAAGCAGCGATATCCACCTTGGTCTTTGCGTCCGCTCCTGCCGGAAGTAAGGCAAAACAAAAAGCCAGCCCCAAAGAGAGATATTTTTTCATCAACATGGACAGTTCCTCATTACATTACATTATTCAGAGACAGTTTGAGAAGTCGGGCCGCGTTCTGGTAAAGCAGCTTGGGCAGGACGTCTTCATTGAACAGTGAACGAAATTTGTTCAGACTGTCCTCAATGGGCATGAGCGGGTAGGCCGAACCGAACAGAAAGCGATCCTGCATGAAGGTGTTGGCCGCTGCGACATAGTCTTGCGCTCCCGGTGCGTTCATGAGGTACATGTCGGGGCAGAGGTAGATGTTGTCTTGCCAGAAACATGTGCCGAGAATCTGCGTGACCCACGGCCAGCCGCCGTGGGAAACCATGAAGTTGATGTTCGGGAAATCACGGGCAAGGCGGCTGATGATTACCGGGTTGCTGTAAGAGACGTCAGGCCCGGCGCGCCCGCCCAACATAATGATGACGGGAATGGCGTGTTCCGCGCAAACTTCATAGATGGGGTAAAGGCGGCGGTCATCGCCGTACCAGGGGTCGGGCATGGCTCCCGGTTCAAGAGAAATGCCTTTGAGGGGGCCGTTGACGACGAAGCGATCAATATCCGCCAGGGCCTGTGCGCGATCCGCCCCGTTGATCCCGGCGATGCCGACAAAGCGCCCGCCGAAGTGTTCCACCATATCCACAATGTCCTGATTGGGGATGTTGTAGCGGAAATGCCCGTTACGTCCTGTGGCTATGGCGCAGTTGATGCCGGCGCGGTCCATTTCTTCCAGCATGAGCTTTTCTGATTTCTGCTGGACGGAAGGAGGGGAAACCATGCCAAGTTTGGCGCTGAAGACCTTGTTGCCCTCCGGGCTGGCGAATTGTTGCAGGAAGCCCTTGTAGGCGGGTCTGAGCCGTGCATCAATAATCATGTGCAACTCCTTGAGTTGGGGTGAAAGGCGTGATTATTCCTCGTCCGTGAAGAAGCAGACGGCTTCCGGCACGGGAATGGGGTCCCGGCGGTTGTGCAGATATTGTTCCACCGCAATGACGCCCA
>JAEXGX010000178.1 GCA_023450535.1 Pseudomonadota bacterium
CCCATGCGCCCCTTATTTCCGATAATAGCGACACACGCAGTCATCCCCGAATCTCCTTCCACACGTCCCAAAATGCCGGGAACGATTTGTTCACCACAGCGGGATCGTCCAGCTGCACGCTTGCGCCTTTACATTCCAGCAGACTGAGGCTCATGGCCATGCGGTGATCGCCGTGCGTCAACAAAGCAAGATCGCGTCCGTGCAGATCGAGCTCCGGGTTTCCATGCACCACAAGACCATCCGGGCGTTCTTCCACAAGCGCGCCAGCCTTGCCCAGCTCTCCGGCAGGGGCCGCGATGCGGTCACATTCCTTGATGCGCAGATGCGCCACGCCCCGGATGCTGCTTTCCCCTTCGGCAAAGGCCGCCAGCACGGCCACGGTGGGTACGAGATCCGGGCAGTCGCTCATGTCTACATCCACGGCCCGGAGCGGCGAGGGATATACGGTGAGGAAATTGTCCCCTTCCTCCAGTTTGGCGCCCATGCGTTCAAGGATGCCGCGCATGGCGCGGTCTCCCTGCATGGTATCGGAGCGCAGCCCTTCCACGCGCACGGGGCGCTTGCCCAGTGCGCCCGCCGCAAGCAGGTAGGAAGCTCCGGACCAGTCCCCTTCCACAACGTAGTTCCCGGCCTTGTAGACGGAAGGCCGTACGCGGAAACGGATCAGCCCCGGCCGCACGGCCCGGATTTCCTGCCAGTCCGCGAGCTTCCATTCGGCGTCGAAACGCTCGCGTGTGCTCACGTCAAAACGCACGCCAAAGTCATGCATGCTTTGCAGAGTCAGGCCGATATAGGGCCATGAGACGACATGGGTTCCACAAATTTCAATGGTCACCGGGGCTTTTGCCTGCGGCGCGGCCAGCAGCAGCCCGGAAAGATACTGGCTGGATTCCCCTAAACCTATTTCCAGGGTTCCGCCTTCCAGCCCTCTTGTTTTCAGGATAAAGGGCGGATACCCCGCTTCGTTCTCAAAACGTACGGTAACCCCCAGCTTTTCCAGTGCGGCGGTCAGTTCTCCTATGGGGCGGCTGTGCATGCGCGCCGCGCCGTGTACCCGGAACTGCCCCATGCCCGACGCCAGCACTGCCGTTAAGAGGCGGCAGGTGGTGCCGGATTCATGCACATAGCAGGAAACAGGAACCGCGTCGCCGCCGCGTGGCCCGCCACCCATGCCAACGACCTTCCATTCGCCGGGGCCGAGCTGTTCAAAGCGTGCGCCGGTGTCTTCAAGGATGGTACGGGTCTGTTCTATGTCGCGGCTTTCCAATACGCCGGACAGATGGGATTCCCCCTTGGCCAGGGCCGCACCGATGAGGCGGCGATGGGAGACGGACTTGGAGGACGGGGCTTTAACAATGACTTGATCCATGACGTTGCTCTCACTTGTGGCGGACGTATCTCTTTCAAGATGCGCTGAAATGGTGGATATCTGCTTTCATACCCGGCTCCTCTCCGGCCTGCAAGATCGGAAGATGTATCGGGGAGATCGGGAAGGCGTCAGGCGGAAGCACGAAATAAAAAATCCCCACCGCGAAAAGACGGTGGGGACAAAGAAGCGTACCACAGGGCGGAACAAACCCTTCCTGCGGCAGACCCAGACGCTTCCCGGGTTACAGGAAGAACAGGAAGGTGATCAACAGGAACACAGGGACCAGAATACCCACGGACCAGGCCATGTAGCCAAAGAAGCTGGGCATCTTCACGCCCTGTTCCACAGCGATGGAACGCACCATGAAGTTGGGCGCGTTGCCGATATAGGTCATGGCGCCCATGAATACGGCGCCGGCGGAGATGGCCGCCAGAGTTTCGCCTTCGCTCATGAGAATATGGGCGTCGCCGCCTGCGGTGTTGAAGAACACCAGGTAGGTGGGTGCGTTGTCGAGGAAGGAGGAGAGCGCACCGGTCAGCCAGAAGTACGCGGCGTTGATCGGCTCGCCGGTGGCGGGGTCGGTGACCATGTTCACGACACCGGCCAGAGCGCCGTTGGTGCCCGCCTTGAGGATGGCAATGGCGGGGATCATGCTGAGGAAGATGCCCACAAAAAGCTTGGCAACTTCTTCAATGGGAGCCCAGGTGAAGTCGTTGCGCTTGCGGCATTCCTTGCTGGTGATCACCCAGGAAGCCACGGCGATGACGATATACATCACGTCGCGCACGATGTTCTGCAACTCCATGGGCACGCCGAGCACATGAATTTCCGTCCCCTTCCACTGGCCGGAGATCAGGGTATTGGCAATGACGGCGGCCAGAAGCACAAAATTGATGCCGCCTTCGACGCCGAGCTTTTCTTCCTTGGCGGAGGGATCATGCGGGGGAAGCGGACGGCCTTCCTTGTTGAACAGCATGGTGTCCAGCAGGAAGAAGGCGACCAGCAGGATGGCGGAAACAAGGCAGGTTTTCACCAGCAGATGCACGGTGGTCCAGAAGAAGCTTACCCCCTTGAGGAAGCCGAGGAAAAGAGGCGGATCACCGAGCGGGGTGAGGGAGCCGCCGATGTTGGCGACGAGGAAGATGAAGAAAACGACCTGATGAACGCGGAAGCGGCGGTGCTTGTTGGCCTTAAGCAAGGGCCGGATGAGCAACATGGCCGCGCCGGTGGTGCCCATCCAGCTGGCGATGAGCGTACCCACGAGCAGGATGCCCGTATTCACGATGGGAGTGCCCACCAGAGAACCTTTCAGGCGGATACCGCCGGCCACGGTGAACAGGGCGAGCAGCAACAGGATGAAGGGCAGGTATTCCAGCAGCAGGGTTTCCGCCGCGAGGAAAAAGGCCGTGTCAAAACCGAACACGAGCAGACAGGGCACCAGAAAGGCCAAACCCCAGAATACGGCCACCTTGCCGAAGTGATGTTCCCAGAAATGGGGGACGGTCAGCGGCCCGAGTGCGATGGACAGGAGCATGCACACGAAGGGCACAATCCAGATCACGGGCAAATCCTGCGGCAGTGCCGGATGCGCCGCAAAGCAGAGGGAAGGGGTCAGCAACAGCGCCAACAGGGTTGGCGCGAGGGTACGCAGTTTGGGCATACCGGTCTTCTCCATGGCAAGCAAAGGTGAACGAAAGGCGCCTCACAGCGCGGCCAGTCGCCCGTTTATCCGGGCAGCTTTGTAAATTTATCACGGACTTCCGGGGACGGCAAGAAATTTAGGAACGGTGCTTCAGGACAGATAACGTGAGCCGGAGGCGGCGCCCCCTCCTGCTCATGCGGGCTTTGCGAGCACGCCGGTTCCGGCGGCTTGACGTGAGGGGGCTTTTCCGTCACCACCGGAACATGCGAAATTCCAGCGCCGCGCGGGCGCTTCGCACCATCTGATTCCACAGGAGGCAATCATGCAGCGTCCCCCCAATATTCTCACCATCGCCGGCTCCGATTCCGGAGGCGGTGCGGGCATCCAGGCCGACCTCAAAACCATGACCATGCTCGGAGCCTACGGCATGAGCGTGATCACCGCGCTCACCGCCCAGAATGGCCTGGGCGTGACCGGTATCCATGCTCCTGACCCGACGTTTGTCGCGCTTCAGCTTCAGACCGTGCTGGACGGCTTTCATGTGGACGCGGCCAAGACCGGGATGCTCTTTTCTTCTGATATTATGGAAGCCCTTGAGCCTTTGCTGGAAAAGAAAAGCTTTCCGCTCGTGGTCGATCCGGTATGCGTGAGCACCAGCGGGCACCGCCTGCTCAGGGAAGACGCGGTGGAAACCCTGAAAACCCGCATCGTGCCGCTGGCAGATTTGCTGACGCCAAACCGGCATGAAGCGGAACTTCTGGCGGGTATGTCCATTGCCGGTGAGGCAGACGTGGCCGAAGCGGGAAGGCGGCTCATCGACATGGGTGCGAAGGCTGTATTAATCAAGGGCGGACACTTTGCCGAGAACCCGATCATGGTGACGGACTGGCTGCTGGAAAGGGATTGCGACCCCGTTCCGTTGCGCCAGCCGCATATCGGCACGCCTAATACACATGGCACTGGCTGCACACTGTCTGCCGCCATTGCGACCTGGCTGGGCTTTGAAATGCCGTTGCGCGTAGCCGTGACCAAGGCGCAGGAATATCTGAACAAAGGGCTGGTCAAATCCTATGCGCCGGGAGAGGGATTCGGTCCGCCCAATCATATGGCCTGGAAATAGCGCGTCGTTATTTCTGCCAGCCGAAGCTGTTTTCTATGCTTCCTGAAACCTTGATGTCCGGGCGGTCGCCGTCATCATGCACGGCGCAGCCCGCAAGGCAAAGGGAACAGAAGAGCAAAGCGGGAAAGAGCAGGCGTCGGAATCGGAGCATGGGATTTTTCTCGGGCAGTTAAATATTGAAAATATACATGGCCGGTATGCAATTTCTGGCCTGCAAGTTTCACGCTCCGCCGGAGCTCTATGCCGCAAGAGAATTGCGACTACTCCGGCTTCGCGGTGAAGGCGCGCTCAGGCCCGGCGCAGTTTGCGATCCCGTTCAATGACGGCGAAGGCGTTGTGGCAGTGGATGGATTCAAAACTTTCCACCTCGACGCGGAACCAGCTCACATGGGGATGGGCGTTCATCTTTTCCGCCACGCGGCGTACCACGTCCTCCACAAAGCAGGCGTCGTCGTAGGCTTGTTCCGTCACCAATTTTTCATCCTGCCGCTTGAGCAGGGAATAGACCTGGGCGGAACCGGAACTTTCCGCAATATCAATGAATTCTTCCAACCATTCGAATTTGGTCATGCGCACAGTCAGTTTCACCAGCGCACGCTGACCGTGTGCTCCGGCCCGGCTGATTGCCTTGGAGCAGGGGCAGACCGTGGTCACGGGTACATCTGTTTCCAGCGTAAACACCGGATGTTCGCCTTCCGTTAACTCTCCGGTCATGGTGCAGTCGTAGGCCACCGGGGCCACGCTGCCTGTGGCCGGAGCGGCTTTTGCCCGGAAATAGGGGAAGCGAAATTTCACGTAGGCCCGGTGGGCGTCGAGGCGCAGGCGCACACTTTCCAGCAGGCCACGCATGGAGAGATAGTCCAGCGCAGGCACCGGGCTCTCCGGAGCCTGTTCGCGCCAGGCTTCCAGCGCTTCCACAAAGCGGCTCATGTGTGTGCCCTTAAAGGCGGCGGGCAAGTCCACGCCCAGATCTACCGTGGCCACTGTATGCTGAAGCCCGGCGTCGCGGTCGCGTACCACAAGGGGCAGGCGGAATTCCTTGATGCCTACCCGGTCGATATCCACCGCCAGATCGGAAGGGCTGTTCTGGACGTCCTGAAGTTTATGCATGCCGAACCTTTTTCAGTGTTGGTGATCGTGATGGTGATGCTCATGTGCCGGGGCGGATTCGTCCATGTTTTCCAGCGTAGTCAGGGATAACGCGCTTTGCAGCACGCCCTTGGCCGAACGCAGCCGGTCGGCCAGCGTCCGCACTTCGTCGCCCATGCCCTTCAGGGTCATGATTTCCAGGCAATGATGCAAATCCAGGTGTACGTGCAGGGTTGAAAGCACCAGCGAGTGCGCCTCATGCTGCATGGACGTCAGGCGGCGGGGCAGGTCACTGTCATGGTGATCATAAATAAGTGTGAGCACGCCTGCGCATTTGCCCTGCGGGTTCGCCAGTGCCTCTTCCTTCAATTCACGCCGGATGCAATGGCGTAGTGCTTCGGAACGGTTGGCGTAGCCCCGTTTACAGCACAGTTCGTCAAAATCGTCGAGCAGTTCCTGTTCCAGTGAAACGCCAAAGCGCGCGATGTCCCCCATGACAAGACTCCGTTAAATGGCCGCGCCGCCTTGTGCCGGGGCGTGGGCTGGGATAGAAGTAAGGCAGGATACACCAGCGCGCCGCCCCCTTCAAGTTTGGTTCGATATGGCCCCGGGGCGAGCGCATTATAAATGTGCCGCCTGTTGCGTTGGAGCGAGCAAAACGAGCGAAAACGCCCAAAAAAGCGAGTAGGTCGCGGCTATGCCGCGCCGTAAAACGAGTCTTTTTGGTGTGTTTTTGCCAAACTCAGTTGTGTCCTGTGTTTTTTTATTGCACTTAAATTTTAGGCGTTCGCCCTGGATATGGCCCGATATGGATAAACATGGGCAAATATGACCAAATATCCACAGTCGGGGGTGGTGAAACGCGCATACCGGGAGGCTTTTCATGTTCATGCCCTGTTCTTTTTCCGTTGCTCTGCCCGCGCTCAAGGCCGGAGAAATTCTACTTTTGGCCTGTGGTGGGGATGACGCTTCGGCTGGAGCGTTGCAAGCGATCGCCGTCGTCCGCCCGGAGGCTCTGCCTGCAAACGCGTTGCCTGTGGGTACGGTATTGGGCGCGGAAAGCGGTCCTCTGCTGAAAATCGAAGGCCGGGCCTTTTGGCCGGGCCGGGAGCGGGCGCTTTTTCTCGCGCTGGCGCTGGCGGATATTCCTGCGGGAGTACGGATTTTGAAGACGGCCCGCACAGGTTGCGCTCTGGCCGTAATAACCTTGTCCGACAAGGGCTTTGCCGGACTGCGCGAGGATGAAAGCGGCCCCGCCCTTCTGGATAGGGCGCGCAAAGTTTTGCCTCTGTGCCATGAGCAGCGCTTTCTGCTTCCGGACGAACCTGCGCGGTTGCGGGCTCTGGTATTGGAACTGGCCGGGCAGGGCTATGATCTGGTGATTTCCACCGGGGGCACAGGGCTTTCTCCGCGCGATCTCACCCCGGAGGCTCTGCTCTCCATACTTGACCGTCGTCTGCCCGGCTTTGAACAGGCCATGATGGCCGCGAGCCTGCAAAAGACGCCGCGCGCCGTGCTCTCTCGCGCGCTGGCCGGAACCGTGGGAGAAACCTTGCTTTTCGCCCTGCCGGGCAGCCGCCGGGCCGCTTTGGAGAATTTGGAAGCGGTGCTTGAGGCACTGCCCCACGCCCTGGAAAAGCTGGGCGGGGACATGTCCGACTGCGGGAGAAAATAGAAACTTTTTCAGCATACGGGCGGCAAAGTGCGACCTGCTTCGGAATGTTGATAAAACGGGGCTCGTCTTTGCTGTCTTTATCCGTACGAAGCTTCGCTTCTACGGCTAAAGGCGCCCCGCCAGCCCCCCCATAATTATAATATATGTCATAATTATGGGGGTACAGGAGCATCATGCCCCGCTCTGCTCTCTGTTTCCCCAAACCGCTTCGCGTCTAGGGGAAATGACGGGCTTGCCCGTCATCTCTTGGGCAGGTGTCAAGGAGAATTTGATGAGGGGGCTCGCCCCCTCAAGAATTTTTTTGGCAGCCTCTCTTTTTTCTTTCCAGCGCGTCAAGTAGCAACGCGGCGTGACGGCAGGTCTGGGTGGCGAGGTCGTAATCCTTCAAAATTGTGGCGCGGGCCGCCTCGCGCAGGCCCATGAAGCGCGGGGCCATATCCAGGATACGGGCAATGCTTTCCGCCATGGCCTCATGATCCCAGAAGTCGCATAAAAATCCGTTTTTTCCGTGGTGGAGTGCTTCATACACGGGAGGAGTGTCCGAGCCGAGCGTCAGAGCTCCGCAGCTCA
>JAEXGX010000228.1 GCA_023450535.1 Pseudomonadota bacterium
GCCCTGGGCTGTATTCTGGCCTTTCTCGGTTCTATCTATCTGGTCATCAACGGCCAACTCGCCAACCTGCTCAGTCTCAAATTCGCCACGGGCGATCTGCTCATGCTGGTAGCGGCCATTATTTTCGCCGTATACAGCATGATGCTGAGCAAGGTGCCGGACGGCATCTCCCAGACCAGCATTCTTACGGTCATGACCTTCATCGGCCTGATTCTGACCATTCCCTTTGTCATCTGGGAATGGTCACAGCCCGGCGTTGCGCCGATCAAGTTCAATCAACTCTTCTTCGTCACCGTCATCTACACCGGCATCGGCAACTCCCTGCTCGCCTGGTGGCTGTGGAACCTCGCTCTGGTCAACGCCGGGCCGGTACTCACGGGTGTCATCCACTACACCCTGCCGATCATGAGCGGCATCTTCGGTTATCTCATTCTGGGCGAAGCCATGACTCCGGTGCACTACATCAGCGGCGCGGCCATTATTGGCGGTGTGATGTGGTGTCTGGTGCCCGACCGCCGCAAGCAGCTCGCAACCGCATAATTCATCGGGCGGCCCCTCCCCAGCAGGGGCCGCCATACGGAGATTGTCATGAACGAATCGACTCTCAAGGAACATGCGGCGAGCCGCCTGCTCCCCCTCGGTGTTCCTGTGGATATCGTGCTCCACGTAAACGGCGAAGACAGAACGGTCAAGGTTGAACCGCACTGGACCTTGCTTCAGGTGCTGCGCGACTGCTTCGGCTTTACCGGAACCAAGGAAGCCTGCGGCGAAGGCGCGTGCGGAGCCTGCACCGTCAACGTGGACGGCTTGCCCGTGCTGGCCTGCATGATGCTGGCCGTAGAACAGGAAGGCCGGAATATCGAAACCGTGGAAAGTCTGTCCAGCGGCGACGCCCTGCATCCCCTTCAGGAAGCATGGCTTGAGGAATACGGCGCGCAGTGCGGCTTCTGTTCCCCCGGCATGATCATGAGCGCCAGAGGATTTCTGAATCGCCGCCCCGACGCGGACGAAGAAGAAATAAAAGAGGCCCTGGGCGGCAATATCTGCGTTTGCGGCAACTACGAGCACATCCTCAAGGCCGTCATGAAAGGGGCCGAACGCATGAAGGCCGCCGCTCGCGCGGCGCAAGGAGAATAGGCATGGCGGAAAGCAATCTGAAACAAAGCTCCGTGGGCGGCAAAGTCCGTCAGAAGGACGGACGCCCGCGCGTCACCGGCGAGGCCAAGTATTACGCCGATGTGCGTTTCGACAACATGCTCCAGGTATTCATCCTGCGCAGCCCCTACCCGCAGGCCGACATCACCCGGCTGGACGTTACAAAGGCCGAGGCCGTCAAGGGCGTACACCTGGTCATGACCCATCAGAACTATCCTTCGGTCATGCGCCGCACCGTGCATTACGTGGGGGATCTGGTCGCCGCCGTAGTGGCGGATACGCTGGAGATCGCCGAATATGCCGCCGGGCTGATCGAAGCGGAATACGAACGCAAGCCCTTTGTGCTGGACATGGTGCAGGCCATGCAGCCCGATGCCCCTCAGGTGTTCGAAGGGGAACCCAACCTGCACGACTGGGCCTACCACTACAAACTGGAAGACAAGGACCCGGAAACAGGGCTGTTCCGCAAAAAGATTCCGCACGACTACAACGAGTTCGGCGACATTGAGCAGGGCTTTGCCAAGGCCGACGTCATTGTGGAACAGCGCGACATCCGCTACGCCTACTGCAAGGGCCCGGTGATGGAAACACGCGGCTGCTCCGCTTACTATGACGGCTACCGGCTGCACGTCTGCACGCATTCGCAGGGCCTGCACGATGAAAAGATGCGGCTGGCCGAAGCGCTGGGCGTGGAAGGCTCCATGCTCAACTACGTTTCCCCCTACACCGGTTCCAGCTTTGGCGGCAAAAACGCCACGCCGCTGGACATCAACATCCCCTCGCACTATCTGCTCATCGCCGGTTTCGCCTGCCTCCAGTTGAAGCGCGCCGTCCATTGCTCCTATTCCCGCGAAGAAGAAATGCTGTGCGCCTGGTCCCGGGGCAGTCTGGATCACGTCAAGATCGGGTTCAAAAAAGACGGTACCATGACCACCATGGATTTCGAGCATATTCAGGAACTGGGCGTGGGCGGCGACAAATACCCGCCCAAGAACGCCATGCTCGCCACCGGCGCTGTGCTGTATTCGCGCAACTGCCGCAACATGCGGGGCAAAATCCGCTATGTGCACACCAACCGCTTCACCTCGGTGGGCTGGCAGGGTTACGGCGCGCCGGAAGGCACCTACGCCGTGGAAACCACGGTGGATATCGCAGCGGAAAAGCTGGGGATCGACCCGGTGGAACTGCGCAAGATGAACTGTATGCGCTTTGAAGATATCGATAACGGATGGGACCCGCTGGACTATATCTCCTGCTACATCTCCTCCAGCGGCATCAGTGAATGTCTGGATATCGGTGCGGAGCGGGTGCACTGGAAAGAGCGCTGGCAACACCCTTCAAAAAAGACGGGGCGCATCCGTTCCGGCCTTGGCGTGGCCATTTTTACTATGGGAGCGGGACGGCCTGGCCCCGGCAACTCCGCCGAGGCTATGGTCAAAATTTTCCCCGACGGCTCGGCCTCTCTGGTCAGCGCCGTAGCCGACTTCGGGCAGGGGCAACACACCGTGCAGTGCCAGATCGTGGCGGAAGTACTGGGCATTCCCTACAAGAAGGTGGGGCTGGTCTGCCGCGACACCGACTCCACGCCGTTCTCCACGCTTCAGGCCAACAGTTGCGGCACCTGGATTCTGGGCTGGGCCACCTACGAGGCTGCGCTGGACGCCAAGCGCCAGCTTCTGGCCCTGGCCGCGCAGGTGATGGACTTGCCCGCCGATGTTCTGGAGCTGGGCGACGGCATCATTTACGACAAGAACGATCCTTCCCGTTCCATTCCCGTGCGCAAGGCCTTTGGCGTCATCAGCCACTACGGCGGCAGGCATGAAATAATCGGTTCTTACGTCAACAACTCGCCGCACCAGCGCTGCATCAAGAATAACGACCCCAAGCAATTGTATATCCCCAAGGAAAAGGGCGCGCAGTTCATCTCTCTGGATGTGGATACCCACACCGGCATGATCGATAACGTGGTCATCACCATGGTGCAGAATGTGGGCAAGGCGCTCAATCCCAAAGTGGTGGAAGGCCAGTTGCTCACTTCCCGGCATGGCTTTGAGAACGCCGTGCTCGGCAACGACTGCATTGTGGACAAGCGCAACGGCTGGTTGCTCACGCCCAACTGGATCGACTACAAGCCCTCCACCATTCTCGACTGCAAGGTCGACCCCTGCGTGGTGGAAATTCCGGGCGATCCGACCCATCCCTTCGGGGCCACGGCCTGCGGTGAAGGCGGAGCCTGCCCTTCCATGGCGGCCTTTGCCAACGCGCTGTACAACGCGCTGGGCGTGCGCTTCAAGGACGCGCCATTCACTCCCGACATCATTCTCAATGCCCTGGGCAAGGGTAAAAGGAAAAACTAATGCAAGCATTCACTCACATCCGGGCCGCCGGCGTGGACGAGGCCGTCCGCACTCTGCGCGCCCATGAAGGAAGGGCCTGCATCATGGCTGGCGGCACGGACCTCATGGGCTGCCTCAAGGACAGGCTGTGGCTGGAATATCCCGAAGCCGTCATTGACCTCAAGGGCATTCCCGGCCTGAAGGGCGTCACGGAACATGACGGAGGGCTGCGCATCGGCGCGCTGACCACTCTGACCGAACTTTCCGAGTCAGAAACCGTGCGCGCCGCCTACCCCGCCCTTGCGGAAGCCGCGCGGCGCACAGCCTCCCCGCTGCTGCGCAATATGGGTACGCTGGCGGGCAATGTCTGCCAGCAGAACCGCTGCTGGTACTACCGTTACCCCGACCGCCTCGGAGGGCGCATCCCCTGCGTGCGCAAAGGCGGCACGAAATGTCTGGCCGTGCCGGGCGACAGCCGCTACCACTCCATCTTCGGCGCGGTGAACAAATGCATTGCCGTCAACCCCAGCGACACGGCTCCGGTCCTGATTGCTCTGGATGCTTCCCTTGTCACGGATCGGCGCGTCATCCCCGCAGAATCCTTCTTCAGTGGCTCGCACGGCAAACAGTCCACCGTGCTGGAGCCGGATGAAATCGTCGTGTTCATCGATCTGCCCGCAGCCACCCGCAGCACGGCCAACGGCACAAAAAGTGCCTCCAGCGCCTTCCGTAAGGTGGCCTTCCGCAAGAGCATCGACTTCGCGCTGGTCAACTGCGCGGTCTGGCTTTGTTTTGAAAACGGTACCGTGGCAGACGCGCGCATCTGTCTGAACGGCGTCCACAACTGCCCGGTGCGGGCCGTGGCGGCGGAGGACGTGCTCAAAGGCGGGCCGCTCACGCCGGAGCAGGCGGAAGCGGCGGCGGACGCCGCTCTGGCCGGGGCAAAGCCGCTTCTGTCCAACTATTTCAAGGTGCCCATGAGCCATGCAACTCTCGTCGATACGCTGCTCGATCTGACACTCCATCGGGCATAGCGTATGTTAATCGGGGCTCTGCCCCGTACCCCGTCGGGGGGAATGATTCCCCCCGATCCCCCTCAAAGGGTAAAGGGCAAGCCGCTCATTTCCCTTAGCCGCAAAGCGGCTAAGGGAAACAAATGGCAATGCGGATATACTATGCCCCGTTTCAACGCCCGGTGCAGCGCCTCGCGATCTCCATGAGAATGTCGACGTCCGCCGGGCAGAATTCATAGTGCGGAATCTCGTCCGGCGTGATCCAGCGGATATCCGCGTGCTCCAGCAGCTTGGGTTCACCTGCCGTAATGACCGCCTCGTACAGGGTCATGTGTACGATGTATTCCGGGTATTCGTGCGTCACGTCCATGAACACCGCGCCTACGTTCACCGCCACATCCAGCTCTTCCCGGCATTCGCGCATCAGGGCTTCAGCGTTGCTCTCTCCCGCCTCCACCTTACCGCCCACAAACTCCCACAGCAGCCCGCAGGCCTTGTGCGCCGGGCGGCGGCAGATCATGAACCTGCCTTCCCGCCAGATCAGAGCGGCGACGACTTCGATGCTTTTCTTGCACATACTTTTCCTTTGCAGGGGGAAAATTATCAGAACAGTTTTAAAGTAACATTGCTCTAAAACCCCGGGCCGGGAAAACATGTTTTCCCGGCCCGGGGTTTTAATGAGGGTGCAGGGGCATCATGCCCCGCTCTGCTCTCTGTTTCCCTAAGTCGTTTCACGGCAAGGGAAATGCCCGGCAAAGCCGGGCACCCGTTGGGCAGGTGCCGGAGGGGGTACGGGGGAGGCAGAGCCTCCCCCGATTTATTTACATTTCCGGCGGCAGCTGGTTGAGCTGGGCCTGGGTGAACACCGGCCCGTCGAGGCACACGTACTTGCCGCCGATATTGCAGCGTCCGCAGATGCCGATACCGCACTTCATACGCCGTTCCAGGGTGGTGACAATATTCTCGTCCCTGAAACCCAGTTCCTGAAAGGCGGCCAGGGTGAACTTGATCATGATCGGCGGGCCGCACAACACGGCAATGGTGTTGTCCGGCTTGGGACCGATTTCCTTGAGCACGTTAGGGATCAGACCCACGCGGTGCGGCCAGCCTGCGGCCTCACGGTCAATGGTCAGCGTTGTCCTGAGGCTCTTGTGCTCCAGCCAGCCCGGCAGGTCGCCCTGATAGGCCATGTCCTGCGGAGAACGCGCACCGTAGAGCAGACTGATCTGACCATAATCCTCCGCATGCTCCAGCAGGTGGAGCATGATGGTGCGGATGGGGGCCATACCGATGCCGCCGCCCACAAAGAACACGTTCTTGCCCTTCCATTCCGTGTAAGGAAACCAGTTGCCCAGGGGAGCGCGCACGCCCACCTTGTCTCCGGCCTGAAGCTTGTGAATGGCGTGGGTCACTTCACCCGCCAGCAGCACGGAGAACTGAAGATACTCGCGGCACGAAGGCGGGGTGTTGATGACAAAGGTGGACTCACCCGCGCCGAACACGGAAAGCTGCCCGACCTGGCCGGGTTCGTAGTGGAATTTCTCCCACGCTTCCTCATTGTCGAAACGCACGCGGATAGATTTGATGGTGGGCGTCTCCTGCACGGTTTCCACCACCGTGGCCACTTCGGGCAGGTAGGGATTGTTGCCGTGGCAAGTGCAATGATGTTCACTCATGATAATTCCTCACCGCCCTAACGGGATTTTTTGCCGGACTTGGACTTGCCGCCCGTCTTGGGCTTGGCTTCGGACTTCGCGGGAGCTTTGGGCGCGGCTTCGGATCGGGGAGCCTGCTTCGGCGCTTCCGCAGGCGCCGCAGCTTCCGCCTTGGGCGCAACGACTGCTGGAGCTTCCACTGGCGCCTCCACAGGCGCGGCGGGAGCCGTTGCAACAGCCTTCACTTCGACGGGAGCGGGTTTCGGAGCTTCAGCCTTCGGCGCGGGCTTGACGGGTTCGGGAACTGTTTCCTGAACCATTTCGGGCGCACCCTCCACGGCATGTTTCACCACCTGCCGGATATCCAGAGAAATGGGGCAGCTCACCACGCATCGTCCGCAGCCCACGCAGGAATACTCCCCGTTGTAGCTTTGCGGATAATAGCTGAACTTGTGGCTGATGCGGTTGCGCATGCGTTTGAACTTTTCCGTGCGGGGATTGTGTCCGCTGGTTTCCAGCGTGAACAGCGGGGACATGCAGGAATCCCAGCTACGGATGCGCCGCCCGTCAAGCTGTGAGCCCTCATCGGTGATGGTAAAGCACTGGCAGGTCGGACACAGATACGTACAGGCCCCGCAGGACAGGCACTTTTCCGTTTCCTTGATCCAAAAGGCTTCGTCACGGAAGCGGGCCGCGACTTTGGCCGGAATGTCCTTCAGAGCGCTGGGTGCGCCGAGCGAGGCTTCCGCCTTCTTGTGTGCAGCTTCCGCCTCGTCTTTTTTGTCTTCGCCGGAAGCAAAGCCCGCAGCTTCAAGCAGCTTTCCACCCTTTTCCGTCACGGATTCGAGCACAAAGCCGCCGTCCACAGCGGTGAACAGGATGTCGGAACCCTCACGTCCGGCGGGGGAACCGCCCACCCAATGGCAGAAGCAAGTAGCGAACGCCGTGGGACAGGCCTGGGAGATAATCACCAGAGCGTCGCGCCTGGCGGCATAGTACGGGTCTTTAAACTTGCCCTCGAGGTAGGGGCGATCCAGCACCACAAAGCCCTTGGCGTCGCAAGGGCGACCGCCGAACAGCAACGTGGGAACATCGCCGCAGGGGGCTTCCAGCGAAGTGTTCAGTTGAGCCGGATTTTCTGCATCCTTGGTCGAGGTGAAATGCACCAGGGTTTCACTGTGGGGAATGGTCGCGCCCTTGGGAGACGCCGTGGCGCGACGCAGAAGTTCGTCCATATCCGTCAGTTCGTCCGCCGTGCGCGGGCGGAACATCACACTGCGGCCTTCCTTGCGGGGAGCCAGCACGCGATAATCCGCAGCCAGCTTTTTCAGCCAGCCAAGGAGGGCGTCCGGAGCGGCAAAGTAGAAGGTGCTCATGACAGCTCATGCTCCTTGATGTTGGGTTCTTCCACCTGGTAGGCGAGCAGCGGCGGCACGCCGTTCACGTCCATGCCCGCGCCGTAGCCGAAGATCTGCTTGATCTTGCGGCCGAACTGCTGCTTGAGCGCGAACACCGGGATGCCCATGGGGCAGGCCCGCTGGCACTCGCCGCAGCCCGTGCAGCGCCCGGCCAGATGCTGGGCGTGGATGAGCTGGAAGAAGAGCTTCTGCACCACGTCGTCTTCCTTGGTCAGCCAGGCGGGTTCGCGCGCGTCGGAAACGCAGTGGTCGCGGCACACGCACATGGGGCAGGCGCTACGGCAGGCATGACAACTGATGCAACGCTCCATCTGGCCTTTCCAGAAGCCCATGCGTTCTTCCAGCGGCAGATCGTCGAGGAAGCGCAGCGCGCCGGAACGGCCGTCTGCGGGAGCCATGGGTTCCATAACCTTGGGGCCAACGAATACGTCGGACAGCACCGCGTTGGGGTTGGTGCACTGACGGCATTTGTCCTGCGCCGCGTCCTGCATGGATACCGTGTATTCGCGGCCGTCCGCCTTCACTTTGATGGTATTACCGGAGCAGTTCACGTTCTCAATGGCTACGCCTTCGGGCATCTTTTCCAGTACGCGGTTCAAGTCGGCCGTACCGTTGCAGCCCATGCCGAAGATGGTCACGTCATCCTTGTCAATAAGCTTTTCAGCCAGCAGTTCGATCACGCCCTTGCTGTCACAGCCCTTGACCACCACGCCGATCTTGCGGCCCTTGTACTGGGGCAGGAAGTTGGCGAGGTTGTGCACGTTGAAGGGACCCCAGACCAGTTGATCCACTTCTTCCGGGGTCTGCATGAACACGGGTTCCGTATGCAGGGCGTCGAAGCCGGTTTTCCAGCCGAGCACGCCTTCCAGCCCCTCGGCCAGAGCCTTTTTAATAGCTTCCTTGAGTTCGGGCAGGGAGGGGTTCGCGCCGCAGCCCAGGGGACGGATGGGCTCCAGACGGTTTTCCGGCGCGGAGAAGGGCACATCGTAACGCGGGGTCACGTCCGCCCATTTCGGCGCGGGGCCGAGTTTATGGATACGCTCGGTGAATGATGTCACCACTTCCTTCCAGCGCTGGCCTTCGGAAGCGGAAACCCAGGTGT
>JAEXGX010000275.1 GCA_023450535.1 Pseudomonadota bacterium
GATTTACACCTTCCTGCTGCTGCCCCGCCGCAACAAGCAGATCCTGCATCACCTAACGCAGCAGAACAACTGAGGATCCCCGCATACCATACATTGTAAGGTCGGAACGGGTTCCTCCAGGGACTCCGTTCCGATTTTTTTCACTGTCTTACCATTTGAGGTCACACCATGAGCGATCGCGTCCGCATTTTCGACACCACACTACGCGATGGGGAACAAAGCCCTGGCGCAACCATGAACCTTCAGGAAAAACTTCGCCTCGCGCACCAACTGGAAGTGCTGGGGGTTGATTGTATTGAAGCTGGTTTTCCCGCTTCCAGCCAGGGGGATTTTGAATCCGTACAGGCCATTGCCGGGTTGGTGAAAGATTCCGAAATCGCCGGGCTAGCCCGTTGCACGATAGGGGATATTGATCGCGTATGGGAAGCCATCCAGCACGCGGCCCAGCCGCGCATCCACACCTTTCTCGCCACCTCCCCCATTCATATGGAATACAAGTTGCGTAAAAGCCCGGATCAGGTGGTGGAAATGGCCGTAGCGGGCGTAAAACGTGCGGCGGGTTATACGCAGAACGTCGAATTTTCCGCTGAAGACGCCTCCCGTTCCGACCCAGACTTTCTTGTGCGTGTGGTCACGGAAGTAATCAAGGCGGGGGCGACCACCATCAATCTGCCGGACACCGTGGGCTATGCCATTCCCAGCGAGTATTCCAAGCTTGTCCGTTACGTCATCGAACACACGCCCAACGCCGACAAGGCCATATTCAGCGTGCACTGCCATGACGATCTCGGCCTCAGCGTAGCCAACAGCCTGGCCGCCGTCGATGCGGGCGCACGACAAGTGGAAGTGACGCTGTGCGGCATTGGCGAACGCGCGGGCAACACCTCTCTTGAAGAAGTCGCCATGGCCCTCAAGGTCCGTCGCGACGTGTTCGGCGTGGATACCAACATCCGCACGGAACAGCTCTTCCCTTCCTGCCGCATGCTCTCCATGATTATCGGCCAGCCCATCCCGGCGAACAAGGCCATTGTGGGCGGTAATGCCTTTGCGCACGAATCCGGCATCCACCAGGACGGCATGCTGAAGAATCGTGAAACCTATGAAATCATGACCCCGCAGTCCATCGGACGCACCAGCACCGATCTGGTCATTGGCAAACATTCCGGCCGCAATGCCGTGCGTAACAAACTGGAAGCCCTCGGTTACGCCAACCTCGAGGAAGAACAGTTTGAAACTGTGTTCAATGCCATCAAGACGTTGGCGGACAAAAAGAAGGCTATCCATGACGAAGACATTGAAGCGCTGATCATGGGTGAGGTCTACCGTCAGACAGACCGCTACAAGCTGCTCACCATCAGTGTGCAGAGTTCCACGCCGTCTATGCCCGCCATGGCCGCTGTGGCCCTGCAAGACGGCGACAAGGTACTGCGCCAGGCAGGCTTCGGCGTCGGCCCCGTGGACGCGGCCTTCAATGTCATCGCCTCAGCGCTCGGCGTTGAGCCGCACCTCGAACGCTATGTGGTCAATGCCATCACCGGCGGCACGGACGCCCAGGGTGAAGTCACCGTGCGCATCACAGACGGCGCGATCTCCTCTTCCGGCCGCGGTTCCGATCCCGACGTCATCGTGGCCAGCGCCCGCGCCTATGTGGATGCTCTCAACCGCCTTCATGCCAAACTGCACGACGAACGCCAATGCTGAAGACTCAGATTGATAGCAAACCCCGCGAAGCGGGGTTTGCGCCGTCTAAAACGCCAAGGCGGCTTGACAGAAAGGCACAAAAATCAGTCGTATTTACGGTGTGGCAAAGCGCAGCCTACTCCTGATTTTTGAGGCTGCTGACTTTGTCAACAGCCTCAGGCCGCCCGAAAAGGGGTGGTTCTGTTTTCCATCTTTCCGGCGATTCCAGCCGGAGAGATCTTTCCCGACCACTTGCGCGAAACGCTCTCAAAACTCTTCGCGCCAAGACAAGCAAAGTACTTGAGCCACAAAGGAAGGACACATGGCACAGACTCTGGCACAGAAAATTCTGCAACGGCACACCAGCGAAGAAGTTCGTGAAGCGGGTCAAATTGTCCAGTGCAAGGTTTCGGCGGTGCTCGCCAACGATATTACTGCTCCGCTTGCGATCAAATCTTTCAAAGGCATGGGCGCAGACAAGGTCTTTGATAAAGACAAAGTCTATCTCGTCATGGATCATTTCACTCCGCAAAAAGATATTGATTCCGCCAACCAGGTCATGGTCACCCGCCAGTTTGCCGAAGAAATGGGGATTACCCATTATTATGAGGGCGGCGACTGCGGCGTCGAACACGCGCTTCTGCCCGAGCAGGGGCTTGTCGGCCCCGGCGACATTGTGGTTGGCGCCGACAGCCATACCTGCACCTATGGCGGAGTAGGTGCCTTTGCCACTGGCATGGGCAGTACCGACATCGCGGGGGCCATGGCTCTGGGCGAAACCTGGTTCAAGGTGCCTTCCACCATCCGGGCCACCTATGCAGGCACTCTGCCCCGCTGGGTAGGAGGCAAGGACTTTATGCTCCGCCTCATCGGAGAGATCGGCGTGGACGGTGCTCTGTATAAAGCCATTGAATTCGACGGACCGGCCATTGAAGCTCTTGATGTGGAAGGCCGCCTAACCATCGCCAATATGGCCATTGAAGCGGGTGGCAAGGCCGGGCTCTTCGCCTCCGACGACAAGACCGTGGCCTACTGCGCCGCACACAAACGCCCCGGAGCAGAAAAAATTGCCGCCGATCCGGGCGCAAGCTATGAACGTGAACTTTTCTTCGATGTTTCCGGCATGGAACCTGTGGTCGCCTGCCCTCATCTGCCTTCCAACACCAAACCGGTCAGCCAGCTGAAAGACCTTCCCGTCAATCAGGTGGTGGTCGGTTCCTGTACTAACGGCCGCATCTCCGACATGCGTGCCGCCGCCGAAATTCTTAAAGGGCGCAAGGTGGCAAAGAATGTACGCTGTATCATCCTGCCCGCCACGCCTTTTATCTGGAAACAAGCCATGCAGGAAGGACTGTTTGACATCTTTACCGATGCGGGGTGCATTGTCGGCCCGCCTACCTGCGGCCCCTGCCTGGGCGGCCACATGGGCATTCTTGGCGACGGAGAACGCGCCATTGCCACGACCAACCGCAATTTCAAGGGACGTATGGGTAGCCTGAAGGCAGAGGTGTATCTCTCCAATGCCTGGGTTGCCGCCGCATCCGCTGTGGCTGGCGTCATCGCCGGACCGGATCAATTGTAGAAACTGGAAAATCTTGAGGATGGAATTTTGTGAAAAGACTCCATCCTCAAAATGACTTCTCCATTAAAAAGAGCGGTTCTCGCCGCTCTTTTTGATATTTCGCAAGATATTAACAATAAAAACACCATGTTAAAAAAATTTACCTCAATATACCCAAAAGCTTCAAAACAAACGCTATCTTCAAAAAAAGCCCCCTCCCGAACATTCATTGCAGTCCTTCATAGAAACAGTTATCGTTTCTAATCTTTTTTTTGATCTTTATGTGTCCGAAGGGCATACTTATTTTTCTTGTGTGTACAAGCACCACAATGGGGGAACATCTCGCCATGATATCAATATGGAAACAAAAA
Source organism: Pseudomonadota bacterium (assembly GCA_023450535.1). Taxonomy (GTDB): domain Bacteria; phylum Desulfobacterota; class Desulfovibrionia; order Desulfovibrionales; family Desulfovibrionaceae; genus Mailhella. Next base: position 3,613 of record JAEXGX010000275.1, read on the forward strand.
TGGGAGAGTATGGCCCCCATACTCGTAATTGCCGCCTTCGCGCTGGTATGCGCCATTTCATTTGTTTCCATTCAAGGTCTGCAAGGGAACGCCCGCGTGATCAATTACGCCGGCCTCGTGCGTGGAGCAACGCAACGCCTGGTCAAACAGGAATTACATCATGTGCAGAATGATGCTCTGGCGGAACGAATCGACGGCATTATTAAAGAATTGCTGACCGGAAAAGGAAAAAACGGTCTGATAGTCTTGCCCTCCCCCGAATTTCAGTCTCTCATACTCCAGATGCAACAGCAGTGGATACTTTTACGTCAGGAAATCGAACAGGTACGACAAGGGGCCTCCCCACAGTCACTTTTCAAGTTGAGCGAAGACTACTTTCTCCTGGCTGACCGAACGGTAGCAAGCGCAGAGGCGTATACGGAAGCCAAAGTGCACGACACCACAAGCTGGCTGATTGGGCTCAATCTTTCCTTCATTTTTCTGGTGGCATTGTTTTGGATTAACAACACCCGTCAAAGAAAAATACAAGATGCGCTACACAAGGCGGAAAGCGCCAACCAGGCCAAAAGCGAATTTCTCTCCAAAATGTCCCATGAAATCCGCACTCCTTTGAACGGTATTATAGGTATGGCCAATATTGCCCGGCTGGTGCTTGGCGACCGAGATAAATTGGAAAACAACCTGAAAAAAATAGAGCTGGCATCCCATTTTCTGCTTTCTCTGGTCAATGACATTCTTGATATGTCCCGCATTGAAAGCGGTAAACTTGAACTGCATATGGACAAGTTCGATCTTCTGCTGCTGATGGAAGGGATACAAGACATGTTTGAGCAGCAAAGTCGAGAAAAAAATATCCGTTTCATTGTGCGGTCTGACGAAAGCTGCCCACGAATCCTCATAGGTGATGCATTACGGGTTAACCAAATCCTCATCAATCTGGTTTCCAATGCTCTTAAATTTACGCCTTCCGGCGGGCTGGTCGCACTTGAAGCAATATTGGCAGGATTGAAAGAGCACAGAGTGAATTTGCAATTCCGCGTTTCCGATACCGGCATCGGCATGAATGAAGCCTTCATGCAGCATATGTTCGAGCCTTTTGAGCAGGTGGAAGCATCCACTTCGTCACGCTACGGAGGGACAGGCCTGGGGTTGACCATCAGCCGTCACCTGCTGACGATGATGGGCGGAACGATGTCAGTCAGCAGCAAACTCCAGCAGGGAACACAATTTACCCTCGATCTGAGCTTTGAGCTCCCCGCGCCGGAATTCCAGCCAACCATGCCCACAGAAGACAGTTCCTTTGGTCCGGGGGTATTACCGCTTCTGGCCGACACCCATATTCTGTTGGTCGAAGACAACGAATTGAATGCGGAAATCGCCGTCACCCTGTTGGAACATGCGGGAGCAAAAGTGGAACACGTTTGGGATGGACGCGAAGCCGTAGAAGTATTTCTGGCGTCCGAAGCGGGTTATTTCGGTCTGATCCTGATGGATATCCAGATGCCCGCACTGGACGGCTTTGGCGCGACCCGGCTGATTCGAACAAGTGCACACCAGGACGCGCAAACTATCCCCATACTGGCACTAACCGCCAACGCCTTCCGTGCCGATCAGGAAAAAGCTCTGCAAAATGGTATGAACGGGCACTTGGCAAAGCCCATCGACATCGAACATCTTTATACTGCCATAGGGAAGTATTTCACTCTGCAGCGCCCCTTTTCTAAAGCTGATCATCTTTAAAACAGTACGTAGAGCAGGATATGATGTTCTGGCATGTACAATTTTAAAGTAGACCTGAGCCCAACAAGCAGAGTGGCGTGAAAGTCTGGGCTTCGGTCTTCAGTATAGAACCGGCCCATTGCACCTCACCTTTTTCCAGCTTCCACGCTCCCCCATTTCCTGTGACTGTGCATAAATTGAATGCACCTTATTGCCAATTTACGGACGCATCGTTTTGCCCGTGTCGCGCGGCGGCGAGACAGTAATCATCCTACCCCACTGACGCTCCCGTCTCGTGACTGCATCATGCGCAATTTCCAAGGTGCACAGGGTTAATCTTCGCAGTACCAGGAGTTACCCTAAAAACCTTGGCGTCGACCTACTTTCCCAGTCTGCGAGGTTAGAGAGCAAATTTCCCTCTGGAATAAGTCCGTGCAAGACGAGGCAGACGGTGAAGCGGGTCCGGCACGCGGCAAGCGAGTGGAGGCAGGACGGGGAGCGCGGGAAAACAGGACAGGAAGAGAGGCGACGGCCTGCGCGTCAGCTCA
>JAEXGX010000345.1 GCA_023450535.1 Pseudomonadota bacterium
GATATAGATATTCCCTCGCTGAGCGCGCAATCTGTGGATAAAGTGAAAATCGGGTCCAGCGGGCTTTGTTATGTCTATAGCAGCAAGGGCCTCATGCTCATGCATCCGAACAAAAAACATATCGGCAATGACGATTCCAACGAGGAATGGACTCGCCGCATTCTGACCGAACGCAACGGCAGGCTGGAATACGACTGGGAAGGCGAGAGAAAAATTGCCTATTTCCGGGAGATTCCCGGCATGGACTGGTTTCTTGTACTGGCAGTGGAGCAGGAAGACCTGCTCCGCCCCATCACCACCATGCTTCGCAACAACATGGGGTTGGTGTTTTTTTCCATTATATTTGTCGGCTTGATTATTTTTCTTGTGGTGCGGAGCATCAGTTCCACCCTCAAAGGAGGAGCGGGCTTTGTAACCTATGTGGCGGAAGGCAATCTCAATGTCCCACCTGAAATGCAGGCGGAACTGGACAAGGCGGGCAAGCGCGGGGACGAGATTGGGATTCTGGCGCGCGGCATTGGCCATATGGTATCGAATATCCGCAAACTTTTTGCCGAAGCAGAGCAAAAAACGCAGGAAGCCGAAACTGCTACGGAAGAAGCCCGCAAGGCCATGCGGGAAGCGGAAGAGGCCCGCAAAATGGCGGAAAACGCCAGGCGTGAAGGCATGCTTGCGGCAGCATCCCGGATAGAAGGAGTTGTGAGCATCATTTCTTCAGCATCGACCGAACTTTCCGCCCAGATCGAGCAATCTGGGAGGGGGGCGGACGAACAGGCGGCTCGCGCAACGGAAACCGCCACGGCCATGGAAGAAATGAACAGTACCGTGGTTGAGGTTGCCGGAAATGCGGGCGACGCGGCCAAAATATCGGCACATACCCGTGAAAGGGCCGAAGAAGGCGAAAAGATTGTCCGGAGCGCTGTAGAAAGCATCAAAGAGGTACAGCGCCAATCTTTGGCACTCAAGGAAGATATGCAGGTTCTCTCCGAGCACGCCCGTTCTATCAATCAGATTATGGGCGTGATTTCCGACATTGCAGATCAGACCAACCTGCTGGCGCTGAATGCCGCCATAGAAGCGGCACGGGCAGGTGAGGCAGGGCGCGGTTTTGCCGTGGTAGCGGATGAAGTTCGCAAGCTGGCAGAAAAGACCATGACTTCAACCTCTCAAGTGGGTGAAGCCATTGCGGCCATCCAGGCAAGCGCGGGGCAAAGCGTGCAACAGGTGGAGACGGCGGTGCAAAATATTAATGCAGCCACAGAACTGGCCGGCCGTTCCGGTGAGGCGCTTCAGGAAATTGTGAAAATGACCGAGGAAACGGCGGATCAGGTCAGAGCGATTGCGGCTGCTTCCGAACAACAGTCCGCCTCCAGCGAGGAAATCAACAAGTCCGTCATCCATGTCAATACCATTGCGGGAGAGACCGCCCGTGCCATGGAAGAGGCGGCCCAGGCCGTATCCGAACTCGCACGGCAGGCGCAGGTGCTCGGCGGGCTTGTCGAAGACATGCGGCGGTCGTGAACCGAGAGCGGAATTCCTGATGTTTTTGAACACCGAGGCAAAGCCAAAGCCTGATTTTCGTCAAGAGTGTTTTCAGTTGTAAAGGAGTGTCTCCATGCCGGATGGCGCAATGCAAAGCGTAAGCATCTCGTCGCACAATATTCGCCTTTCCCTGGATTCTGTTATCAGAATATCCGCATCCTACAGCAAGGCAAGCGCCGACGAACTTGCCAAAACGCCTGACGATGAAAACCTTCAGGCGCTTGCCATATTTGCGGAAAATGCGCATTTTTATCTGGAAATACTCAAAAAACAGATTGCCTCTCTGGAAAAAATACAGGGCATTGTTTCAAACTATCAGCTCAATGTGGCCCGGCCCGGTGCTTTAAAACAATAGCACCTGTATAACAAATCGTGTGCCCCTGGAACCATTCACGTCTGAATCGTTTCAGGGGCACACGGCGTTTTACCGGTAATCCCGGTGAGAATCTCTCCAAATTTTTATTTGTCGTTCATTTTCCCTCATTTTCTCCCATCCCATTGATACGGTTGATACGATGGGTTACGGGCATGGGCAGAGGGGAATGCTTCTGGATATAGGGTTCGACCACATCGATATCCAGCGGATCGGGTGAAGGCAGGGTGCGTCCCTCCGTGAGCATGCCGTAACCATCGCCGCCACGAGCTACAAAGTCGGACAGAATGACGCCGTAGCTGGCCCTGCGATCAAGATGCATGGCGTGCCCTGATTCGTCCAGAACTTCCGCATGCAACAGGCGCTGTCCGATGGGGAGGCTGGGGTTCACGGTGTAGCGCAGGCCCGCGACCTGAAGAAGATACGGCCCTTTGCCGTTTTCTCCGGATACGCCGTGCTCCAGGGCCTGCCAAAGTTGCTCGCCCGTATATTCACGAATGGTCAGAGTGTTGCCGAAGGGGTGTACCGTGAGCAGATCGCCTCTGGTGATCTTGCCAGGCGCGAACGCTGCGCGCACGGAGCCACCGTTGCACAACGCGACAGAAGCTCCGTAGGGGCGGGCGTATTCCAGCATGGCGTCCACGGTGATCATGCCGGCCAGACAATCTCCTTCGCGGCAGGCGTCCAGGTCGTCGGCGTAGCGCAGATCGTGACTGCCAATCACGGCGTTGCGGTAGACCTCCAGCGGAGCGGCGTATTTTTTCACCAGAGCGTCAATGGCGGGATCGCCGGGCTCTGTGGGCGCGAGCTCGTGGGGGCCGCCGTGCCAGCGTTCCGGCACGCCGCTGGCGTTGAAGTTTACGGTCAGTTCTCCGAGATACTGGGTAGCCCGTTTTGCGGTGACGACAAGCACCGGATGACCTTGGGGAGAGTGCTCCACAACAGGATAGGGGCCTTCGGCGGAATCCGGGCCGAGGTAGCTATGGGTGTGTCCGCCCACAATGACGTCCACGCCTTCCACCCTGCGGGCCAGTTCGCGGTCGGCGGGCAGGCCGAGATGGGTGAGGGCGATGATGTGGCGCACGCCTTGGCGCTCCAGCTCCTCCACCGCTCCGGCCAGAGCTTGCGCGGCGTCGTCAAAGTGTGTGGCCGGGCAGGCTTTGGCCAGTTTTTCCACCTGATCGTTGGCAACCCCTACAATACCTACCTTGACGCCCCGCACTTCCGTGATCAGATAGGGCGTGACCCGGCTTTGGTGCAAGGGGCAGTCTGTTTCCGGAGTAAGGTTGGCCGCCAGAACGGGAATGG
>JAEXGX010000365.1 GCA_023450535.1 Pseudomonadota bacterium
TTCTTAACACATTGCATTCCCGACGCAGCTCTGCTGCATTCCCGGCCGACATTATCGTAGCCTCCATACCTTTGCTTTTGGGCGTTTCGGGAACGAACATAAGGAGATCCCCATGAAATCTGTGAAAGGTACCCGTACTGAAAAAAATCTGCTCACCGCTTTTGCCGGTGAATCCCAGGCCCGTAACCGCTATGACTATTTCGCCGGACAGGCAAAAAAAGACGGTTATGTTGAAATGGCCCGCGCGTTTGAAGAAATTGCCAATCAGGAAAAGGAACACGCCAAGCGCCTGTTCAAGTTCCTGGAAGGCGGAGAGGTGGAAATTTCCGGAGGATTCCCCGCCGGCGTAATCGGTGCAACCTACGACAATCTGCTGGCTGCCGCTGCTGGTGAAAACCATGAGCACCAGCACATGTACCCCGATTTTGCCAAGGTGGCCGATGAAGAAGGGTTCCATGAAATCGCCGCTGTCATGCGCAATATCGCCGTAGCCGAAGCCCACCATGAAAGCCGCTTCCTCGCCTTTGCCGAGGCGATTAAAGAAGGCAAGGTATTCAAAAACCCGGCCAAGAAAGTGTGGCGCTGCATGAACTGCGGCTTCATTCATGAAGGCGACAGCGCGCCCGAACTCTGCCCGGCCTGTGCGCATCCTCAGGCGTACTTCCAGGCTCTTGCCTGAGTTCGGAGACATACTCTTTATATAGCGGTCTTTTCATGCCCCGCCGCCGGCGGGGTTTTTACATTAACCGGCAAAAAAAGGAGGCTTTTCATGGCTGATCCCAAAGATATGTGGCAGTGCCAAATGACCAATTGCGGATATATCTACAACCCTGACAAGGGAGATCGCAAAGGCAAGATTCCGGCCGGAGTCAAGTTTGAAGATCTGCCCGAAGACTGGCACTGCCCGGTGTGTGGTGCATCCAAACAGGCATTTAAGGCGCTTGGGTAATTCTCTGCCGCCATACTGTATACAGCCCCCTGAAAGCATTGCTTTCAGGGGGCTGTATTTTCAAAACGACTCCCCCCTCCGCCCGCCTATTCCCAGCTTCCGCATCCTGTGCTGCAAAGTGGAGCGATTAAGCCCCAGCAGGGCCGCCGCTCCGGAGGCTCCCCCCAATCTCCCCCCGGTCTTTTCCAGCGCCCGCAGAATATGCTCTCGCTCCATTTCCGCCAGAGACGGCAATTTATCCGGGGCCGGACGTGGGGCCTCGGTTTCCGCTCTGGCGGAGATTTCCAATGCCGCGTTTTCCTCCAACAGCGTCCTTGTCTCCTCCATGCCGATTCTCCCCGTCACGCTGTACATGGTCATCATGCGCAGCAGCAGGCCGCGCAGCTCCCGGATATTGCCCGGCCATTCCCAGGAAGTGAACAATTTCATTATTTCGCCGGAACGCAGTACCGTTGCGGGCAAGGGCGGCAAAGCGTAACGCGCGGCCAGCTGGCTGGAAATGACGCGGATCAGCAGGGGGATATCCTCCCTCCGCCCGCGCAGCGGAGGCATTTCCAGCACGCAGACCGCGAGGCGATGAAACAGATCACTGCGAAAGCGGCCCCCGGCCACCGCCGCAGCCACATTCATGTTGGTGGCGGCGACAAAGCGCACGTCCACCGTCAGGGGGACGCTTTCCCCCACCCGTTCAAAGGTGGATTCGTCCAGAACCTGCAACAGTTTGCTCTGCATGTCTGCCCCCAGCTCGCCAATTTCGTCCAGAAACAGCGTCCCGCCATGCGCCATTTCCACACGTCCTATGCGTTTGGCCGCCGCACCCGTGAACGCGCCCTTGCAGTGCCCGAACAGCTCGCTCTCGAACAGGGTGGAAGACAAAGACGGACAGCTTACCTTGACAAACGCGCTGTCGCGGCGCGGGCTGTGCAGATGGATCTCCCGCGCGAGCATGGTTTTTCCTGTACCGCTCTCTCCGAGAATCAGAATGGGAATATTGAGCCGGGCCATGGCGTCCACGCGCCGCATGAGGCTTTGCATGGCCGGGCTCTGATACACAAATGCGGTATCCGGTTCCGTTCCTTCGCGCCGCCTGCCGCGCTGCTCCCCTTGCTGCTTCTCCGGAATACGCCGGGAAAGAGGCGGCGAAGAAAGGGAAAAGGAAAGGATGGCCCCCAGACAGACGGCTATCGCCGGGCACAGTTCCGTCAGAAAATTCGTGATGGCATAAAGCTCGGACGGCTGCTTCAAAAAGGAACAATGCAGCGTGGCAAAAACCCGGTTGTTCAGCATCAGAGGAAAGGCCATGGTTGTGGTCAGCCCCGCCTCCATGAGCGGATGCGGCACCGCATCGGGAAAGCAGCGGGCCAAATCGGTGATGACGACCGGCTTGCCCCCGGATATGGCTCTTCCGGCCACGGTGTTTGAAGCATCGGCGGGACGTACCGGCGACAGGGAGCTGACCACAGCACCTTCAGCCGACGTGAAATAGGACAACATACCTCCGTCCGAATCGTACAGATTAATGACTAGCCGGTCGAATTTAAACACGGCGGCCAGTTCCTCGGCCAGAACTTTGAAGAAGGCGGAACGGGAAATATCCGTACCCAATCCGCTCATGAGACGTTTTACAATGCCTTCCGCCTTCCTGTGAAAATTCTCTGTCTGCATGGTATGAATCCCTTTTCCGTCTGGACGTTCCAGGCCTGAAACCGCTGTCCGCCAACTCCTTTACCCACGCATGATTTTCCATGCATAATCTACAAATCACATGCAATCAGCCCCCCTACTCAAAGCATTCTTTCTTTTATAAATTTTTTTTAGATAGAAAACTGGAATACTATCAAACATACATCATTACCCTGCACCGTCCAAATGCGCATATATCATCACATCTGCCCATAATTGGGCATTTTACTACGACAAACATGACGCAATTTTATTTTCAATATCACATAAACATATTGATTTTATTTTCTCTCTCATGCTTTGGCATTGCATGTGCTTGAGTGCGGATACCTTCGCAAAGCCGAAGGACGAAATAGGGCGCAACGTGATTACCGTTCTTCAAGCAACAAGGAGTGAGGATCATGTCCGTGGAATATCTGAAAAAAGCTGGCAAAACCCCGGAAAGCAACACGGCGGCGGCGCAGCAGGTCGTTACCGAAATGCTGGCTGAAATACAGACGCGCGGCGAAGAAGCCGTGCGCGAATATGCGCTGAAACTGGATAAGTGGTCGGGTGACATCATCATGTCCGAAGCCGATATTGAAAAAGCGATCAGAGATGTTCCCGCCGGGATCAAAAAGGATATCGAATTCGGCGCGAAGCAGGTTCATGACTTCGCCGTGGCCCAGCGCGAATCCATCAGAGACTTCTCCGTGGAGTTGTACCCCGGCGTGACCGCAGGCCAGAAGGTGCTGCCGGTTAACGTGGTGGGCTGCTATGCACCCGCCGGGCGTTACGCGCACATCGCCTCCGCCTACATGGGTGTGGCTACGGCCAAGGCCGCCGGAGTGAAAACCATCATTGCCTGTTCCTCGCCCTTCCGGGGCGGCGGCATGCACCCCTATCTGCTGTACGCCTTCAAGGCTGCCGGAGCCGACATCATCATGACGCTGGGCGGTGTGCAGGCCATTGCTTCCATGGCTTACGGCCTGTTTACCGGTAAGGAGGCCGATGTGGTCGTCGGGCCGGGCAACAAGTTCGTGGCCGAGGCCAAGCGCACGCTGTTCGGCAAGGTGGGCATCGACGTGTTTGCCGGGCCGTCGGAAGTAGCCGTCATCGCAGATGAAAGTGCCGACCCTGAAATCGTCGCCTGCGATCTCGTCGGGCAGGCCGAACACGGCGTGGAATCCCCGGCGTGGCTGTTCACCACCAGCCGCGAACTGGCCGAAAAGGTCATGCGCCGCGTACCCGAACTTATCGAAACCCTGCCGCCTCTGGCCAAGGAAGCCGCCGGCAATGCCTGGCGGGACTACGGCGAGGTCATCCTCTGTTCCTCCCGGGAGGAAGTCGTCGCCAAGTCCGACGAATATGCCTCCGAACATCTTGAAGTACAGGCCGCGGATCACAAATGGTGGCTGGCCAACCTCACCTGCTACGGTTCTCTCTTCATGGGCGAGGAAAGCACGGTGGCTTTCGGCGACAAGTGCAGCGGCCCGAACCACGTACTGCCCACCAAGCGCGCGGCCAAATACTCCGGCGGGCTCTCGGTGCACAAGTTCATGAAGACCCTGACCTGGCAGGAGCTGACCCGCGATGCGGCCGTGCATATCGGCGGAGTGTCGGCGCGCATCTCTCGGCTGGAAGGCATGGAGGCGCACGCGCGCACCTGTGATGTGCGTCTCGCCAAATATGCTCCCGGCCAGAGCTTTGATCTGGGCGACCCCGTCAAGGAATAACACGCGTTACGGCGGTGCCTCGCCGCGCCGCCGGACGTGTGGAAAAGGAAATCTCATGAATATCGCTGAATTGTTCAAATTGAGCGGCAGAACTGCGCTGGTCACCGGAGGAAATTCCGGTATTGGCGAAGCCATAGCCCGCGCCCTCGGCCTGGCCGGAGCGCGCCTGGTGCTCGCCGCCCGGCGCGAGAACGTTCTGGAGGAAGCAGCCGAAAAGATGCGTGCCGACGGCATCCATGCGGACATTCTGCCCGCCGACCTCTCTTCTCCGGAAAGCGCGCTGGCCTGCGGCAAAAAGGCACAAGAAGCCTTCGGCCCCATTGACATTCTCATCAACGCGGCTGGAGTCAACCTGCGCCAGCCCTTCATGGATATCACTCCGGAAAGCTGGACGCGCCAGATCACCCTGCATCTGACCGTGCCTTTCTTCCTTACGCAGGCACTGGCCCCGGCCATGGCCGGGCGCGGCTGGGGCCGGATTATCAATATCGCTTCCCTCCAATCCTTTCGGGCCTTTGCCAACAGCGCGCCCTATGGTGCGGGCAAGGGCGGCGTGGTGCAGCTGACCCGCGCCATAGCCCAGGAATGGTCGTCACACGGCGTTACCTGCAACGCCGTGGGGCCGGGCTTTTTCCCCACCGCACTGACTGCGCCGGTGTTTTCCAACCCGGAACTCGCGGCGAAAAACGCGGCTCAAACCTGCGCGGGGCGCAACGGCGTTCTTGAGGATCTTTACGGCTGTGCGGTGTTTCTGGCCAGCGACGCCTCGGCATATATCACCGGCCAGACACTCATGGTCGACGGAGGCTTCACCGCCCGCTGATCACGAGAGGAGTTTTCCATGAAAGCCCTTGTCTATACTCATCCCGACGAAGTCCAGCTTCAGGACTTCTCCGATCCACAGCCTGCACCGGGCGAAGTCATCATCAGGCTTAAGGCGTCCGGCATCTGCGGCTCGGACATGCACGCCTATCACGGCCATGATCCGCGCCGCAAGCCCGGCCTGGTCATGGGGCATGAAGCGGCGGGCGAAATATGGCACAGCGAATCCCCGTTATTCACGCCCGGCCGGAAGGTCACCGTCGATCCGCTCATAACCTGCGGGCACTGCATCTACTGCCGCACAGGGCGCGACAATCTGTGCGAAAACCGGGGCATGGTGGGCATGACCCGGCCCGGCGCCTATGCCGAATACATGTCCATTCCCGCCGCCTCCGTCATCCCCCTGCCCGACCGCATGCCCTTTGTTCTGGGTGCACTGGCTGAACCCGCCGCCACGGTGGTACATGCGCTCAATCTCTCCACCACAAAAATGACCCGGCCCGTACAGGAACAGCGCGTACTGATCATCGGCGGCGGAGCCATTGGCATGTTCATGGCGCTGTTGCTGCAATCCCGCGGGGTACGGCATATCGACATGGCGGAAACGAATCCCCTGCGCGGCGCTGCCGCTGCGGAACATACCGCCGCCCGGGTCTTCAGCCCGGCGGACGAAACCCCGGCAGAAAACACCTATCACTATGTGGTGGACGCCGTGGGCCGCAAGGTCACGCGCGATATGGCCATCCACGCGCTGCGCCCCGGCGGAGTGCTCATGCATATCGGATTGCAGGAATGGGGAAGCGAGGTGGACATGCGCAAAATCACCCTGGCCGAACTGGTGGTGCTGGGCACTTATACTTACAGCTTCGCAGATCTCCAGGCCACGGTGGCGGCACTGGATGAAGGCGTCTTCGGCGATCTGGAATGGGTGGAGCAGCGGCCGCTGGAAGACGGCCCGCAAGCCTTCCGCGATCTGGCTGGAGGCAAAACCCCGGCCGCGAAAATTGTGCTGCTGCCCTGAAAAACACCTTAGCCACAAAGGAGTCCCTCATGAAAAAGAGTTTGATTCTCTCCCTTATCGCGGCCTGCCTTGGCTGCGTGCTGGCCGCCCCCCTGCCCTCTGACGCCGCCGACAAGCCCTTGGTGCGCACCAGCGCCCAGCCCTGCCTGCACGGCATGGAAATCTGGCATGCAGAAAAGGCTGGCTGGCTGAAGGATGCCCCCTTTAGCAGCGAATTTCTGTTTTTCCCCTCCGGTGCTCCCCAGACCGAAGCTCTGGCCGCCGATCAGTGGGATTGCGGAGCCATGGGCACCGTACCCACCATGATGGCCAGCATGCGCTATGGCTACAAGCTTATCGGCATCTCCAACGATGAATCCGAAACCAACGATCTGTGGGTGCGCCCCGACTCGCCCCTGTTGAAGACCAAAGGAACCAACCCCGATTACCCCGACATCTACGGAGCGTCTGACGACTGGAAAGGCAAGAAGATTCTCGGCCCCACCGTGTCCACGGGCCATTACGCACTGTCTGCCACACTGCATGCGCTCGGCCTTTCTGATAAGGACGTGAACATCGTCCATATGGAACTGGGTCAGGCCATGACCGCGTTCAACGCCGGTGAGGGCGACATCATCGTGCTGTGGGCACCCCAAAGCTACATGGCTGAAGCTCGCGGCTGGAAGAAAGTTTCCTCCGGCACGGCGGCCAAGGCAATCATCGCGGGCGGCATTGGTGTACGCAAGGAATTTGCGGAGAAACATCCCGACCTCGTGCTGGACTGGCTCGACGTATACATGCGCGGCGTAGAAATGATGAAGAACGACCCTGCCGGCAGTGTTGATCCGCTGCTGGCCTACTTCAATGACTACTGCGGCCTCGAACTGAGCCGCGACATGGTGGAGAAGGAGTTCAAGTACCGCTATCTGTTTGACGTGAACGAACAGATCGCCGCCATGGAGGACCCGGCCAAGCTGCCCGCGTGGCTGCGCGGCGTGGCTGACTTCATGCTTGAACAGGGCCGCATCAGCCAGAAGGAATACGATCGCTACGTCCAGGCGAATTTCAATATTGATCCGTCCTTCATGAAAAAGCTGGCTGAACGGCGCGCAGCGGGCAAATAAGCCGCAGGACGCCTGAAAGCTCCTCGCGGAGGACGCCTCGCTGCATCCGGCGGGCGTCTTCCACGAGGGTATGCCACCGGGGTATTGCCGCGCCTGAACCCATTCCGAATCACTAAGGAGAATCTCATGCGGGAACCCATCGGTTCTGAACGGGCCTCCGCCTCCGAAGCGCTGAACCTGGAGATCGAAAAGGCCAACTATTTCGCCACAGCAGCCCGGGAAAACTGGATTTCATTTGTCAGTTTTGCCCTGTTTCTCATATTCTGGGAACTGATCTGCCGTTTTGAAATCGTCGGCCCCTATCAGCTTGTTCCGCCTTCGGAAGTGGTGGGTCTGTTCATCGACAAATTTTCCAACGCCAACCCGGACGGCGCGCTCCTGTACCAACACGCTGCCGCCAGCCTGGCCCTCGCTTTGGCGGGATTTCTGGCCGCCGTGGTCATCGGCGTGCCCCTGGGGCTGTTCATGGGCTGGTACCCGGCCGTGAACATGACCGCACGCCCGCTTTTTGATGCCATACGCCCCATTCCGCCCATCGCCTGGATACCCATCGCCATCCTGTGGCTGGGCATCGGTACGCCCGCCAAGGCGTTCATCATCTTTCTGGCGGCCTTTGTGCCCTGCGTCATCAACTCCTATACCGGCATCCGCCTCACCAACCCCGTGCTCATCCGCGTGGCCCAAATCTACGGCGCATCCAACTGGGAGACATTTGTCAAAATCGGCATCCCCTCGGCCATCCCCATGATCTTCACAGGTATGAAGCTTTCCCTCAACGCGGCCTGGACCACGCTGGTTGCGGCGGAACTGCTGGCCGCCTCCATGGGGCTGGGATACATGATTCAGCTCGGGCGCAGGCTGGCCCGCCCCGACGTCATTATCGTGGGCATGCTGACCATTGGCTTCCTCGGCGCGCTCATGTCCTGGATTCTGACCAGAATCGAAGCCCGCTTCGCTTCTTCCAGGAGGCTCACATGATCCTTTCCAAACGCGGGGCAAGCATCATCGCCCCGGTGGCATCCATTGGCGTGTTCATCCTTCTGTGGGGCATCATCTCCCTCAATGTCAGCGCGGAATTTCTGCCCTCCCCCCTGGCCGTGGTGAAAGAGGCCATGCGGCTGCTGCACGCCAATATCGGCGGCACCAGCCTGTGGGGGCATATCGGCTGGAGCCTGCGCCGCGTGCTCATTGCCTTCTTCCTGGCCATTCTGCTCGGGCTTCCTCTCGGGCTGTACATGGGCTGGAACCGGGTATGCGAAAAGATCGTCTCTCCCATTTTTGAAGTATTGCGCCCCATTCCGCCCATCGCCTGGATACCCATCGCCATTCTGTGGCTGGGCGTAGCCGAAGGCTCCAAGATCTTCATCTGCTTCGTAGGCGCTTTTGTCATCATGATCCTCAACGCCTATACCGGCATGCGCTACGTGGATCCCCTGCTTATCGACGCGGCCAAATCCTTCGGCGCAAGCCGGACACAGCAATTCTTCAACGTGGCCGTGCCCGCCTGTATGCCCTCCATCTTCGCGGGGGTGCAGAACGCGCTCTCCATGGCCTGGATGTGCGTACTTGCGGCGGAAATGGTGGGCGCGCGTCAGGGCGTGGGCTTCATCATTATTCAGGGCATGGATCTGAACAAGCCTGCCATGATCCTCGTGGGTATGGCGCTCATCGGCATCATCGGCTCCCTGCTCGCGGCCGCGCTGCGCCGGGCCGAAAAACTGCTCTGCCCCTGGCGCAGGGAACTGGTGTGAGGAGAATATCCGTATGACACAAGACAATCCGAACCGGAACACTGATAAACCCGGCGTCAAGATTGAATGCGACAATATCTCCAAGGCCTTTCATGTCCCCGGGCAGGACAAGCTGTTGCACGTGTTGGACAGGGTTTCCCTCCGGGTTTACGAAAACGAGTTTCTGGTCATTCTCGGCCCCGGCCAGAGCGGCAAAACCGTGCTGCTCAACTGCATTGCCGGGCTTATCGAGCCAAGTGCCGGAGAAACCCGGATCAACGGAAAGCCCATTGCCGGCCCCGGCCCGGATCGCGGCATGGTATTCCAGCGTTATGCACTTTTTCCCTGGAAAACTGTGGAACACAACGTGGCCTTCGGGCTGGCCGTGCGTGGCGTCCCGCTGAAGGAACGCCTGGCCAAAGCCCATTAC